>CAIUZU010000079.1 GCA_903903705.1 uncultured Helicobacteraceae bacterium | reverse complement strand
ATTTCTGCCAAATATTTCCTCTTCTATTATTGTTTTGGCAAGATCAAATATGGCGAGGGCAAGTGTTAGCAAAATTGTTGCTTCAAACACATCTTTTATCTCAAAATGAACAGGAGTTATCTCATATATAAAAAAGCTCTGCATCCCTTTAAAAAACAGCAATACTGCAACCGCTATTAAAGCGAATGCGAAAGCCATATAAGAGTATCTAAAGAGATTTATAAAAAATCTATCAAAGTTGCTTGAGCGAGATATCAATACAACCTCTTCAAGAGGCATATCAAGACATGCTACATACTTCAATTCTCCATGCTCGTCAAATATAGGCTGAGACGCAGTAACACACAAATCACCCGTAATAAGAGAAGGATACGGATCTGTAATAGTACATCTCTCTTCTCTTACCGCACGATAATAGTATGCTCTGTCCGCTCTTATTTTTCCGGCATCTTCATCGATTCGTTTCGTAGGCGTAAATGTCGGCGAAACTTGCACTCCACGATTATCAAGAAGATATACACCCTCACAATGCTCTAAATCTGCTTTGATTTTTAAAAGACGCGGCATTATCATCTCTACGGATAACGAAGGCAGCCTGTTTGGAATATTTTTTGAAAATAGATAGCAAAAATATGCTCTTGCTTTGGTACGACCTTCAGAAAAGTTTTGAATATCGGATATAACCATTTTTTTGCTGACCCTTGTAAAATTTTAATGGGCGCAATTATACCAAAGGCATTGTAACAATTTCATAAGTTATTTTTTTATGCCTCTTTCATTTGATATAATCCGTTATTAAAAAAGCTGGAGTTATTTTAGAGATGGGATTTAAACTTTTTTTACTATTTGAAAAATTTCTAATGATTTTACCAAAAAATGCAAGAAAAGATTTTTTTATTTTTTTGGCAAAAATTGCATATTTTATTTCCGGAAGATATAGAAAAGTCGGGTTTATAAATTTAGATTTCATTTTTGGCGATACACTTACTCAAAAAGAAAAAGAGGAGATTGTTCGCTACAGTTTTAAAAACCTGCTGCTAAATTTTCTGCATCTGATGGAAATCAGGCACATGAGCAAAGATGAACTGGCAAAGAAAGTATCGGTTAAAAATATAGAATCGGTACAAAGGGCACATGCACAACAAAAAGCCGTAATCTATGTAACATCCCACTACTGCGCTTGGGAGTTGGGCGGAACAGCTATCGGAGCTTTTGCAGAACCTATAGCGGCTGTTTATAAAAAAATGAAAAACATCCAATATCAAAATTGGGTTTTAGAATCCCGCTCTCATTTTAAAAACAGCTCCTTAGAGAAATCAAATGTTATAAAACCGCTTATAAGGCTCATTAAAGACGGCAAAGCCAGCGGAATTCTAATTGATACCGGAATAAACCAAAGAGAAGGCGTTGAAGTTCAATTTTTAGGAAAAAGCGTTCGCCAAACATCTACGCCTGCTTATCTGGCAAGAAAATATAGTGCGGCTATTATCCCTGTTATCATTCAAACTGATGACGAAGAGAATTATACATTAACGTTTTTTGATGAAATTCCCGTCGAAAATTCTGATAATGAGCAAGAAGATATCCAAAAAGCGACACAACTCCAAGCAGACTGGCTCTCAAAAGTCATAAAAGAGAATCCAAAATTTTGGTTTTGGAGTCATCGCAGATTTAAAAGTGATCACAAAGAGATCTACTTAAAATCTTGACTTCTTGCCTCAAACAGCTTTAGGAGAGTTAAAAAAAGTGCGGTAATGGCAGGTCCTAAGATCATCCCCCAAAAGCCAAATGTCGCAAGTCCGGCAATAATGGCAAAGAAAATCACAAGCTCATCCACCCTTGCGTCATCTTCTTTTAAAAGTCTTTTATTGATCTCTTTAATGATAAGCGGTTTTATAAAAGTATCGGCGACAATAGAGATTACGCCAACTGAGTACAGAGCAATAAAAATGCCGTTTGACTCATTTCCTAAAGAAAATTCAAAAAGCATAAACGGCAGCCACATAACGGCTCCGCCTATAATTGGAACAAGTGAAGCAAATCCATACATAACACCGAACAAAATACCGTTATAACCTATGTATGATATCGCCAATCCAAATAAAATCCCTTGAAGCATGGCATTTGCGATAATTGAGTAAAAAACTACCCCCATTACCGATGATAGCTCTTTTATAAGTATAGAACTCTCTTCAACGGACATTTGAACAACTCTTCTTAGAAAATTAAAAATATGATCTCCATTATATAAAACAAAAAAATAAAAAACTATTATTAAAAATGAATTTTTCAAAAATCCTACGCTAAAAGCCCCGACAGTTCCCGTATATGATAGTGCCCTCTCACTAAATGATGCAATATCCAACTTCTCAATATTCTCTAAAATATAGGGTTTTACAAAAGCAAGATAGTCCGGCGGATTTTCAATTTTTGCCAATATATATTGTTTAATATTGACTAAAATTTGATGGTCTAGGTTGTTTAACTCTACACTCAGAGTTATTAAAAAATACCCAAGCGGAACAAAAAATAGAACTGCCAGTAAAAATGCAGATGCCATAGAAGCATAAAATCTGTTTTTCAGATATTTTAAAAATAGATTCTGTATGCTTGATGTTGAGATCGCAAGCAATGCGGCAATTGTCATAGCCAGTAAAAACGGTGCATATAGAAGATACATCCAGTAAAGAGATGTGGCAAAAAGAAGTCCTACAAAATATTGTGATTTCAAAACAAACCTCCATCATCTAATGTATCAAATTTTATATTTAAAACATCGTAGGTACTTTTTGTAGCCTTTCTTCCTTTGGAAGTTCTTTCCAAATATCCGTTTGCGATAAGGTAAGGTTCTAAAACATCCTCTACCGTTCCCTCATCTTCACTAAGAGCTGCAGCAATCGTACTAAGCCCCATTGCTCTTCCGTTTGCGCCGACTAAAAGAGTTAAAAGCCTGATATCCATCTCATCAAATCCATGTGAATTTATGCCAAGCTCATTAAGTGCATACTCGGTTCTTGAGTGCAATATGTTTTTTTCATTTGCAACATCTGCGAAATCTCTTACACGACGCAAAAGCCTCAAAGCTATACGAGGAGTTCCTCGACTTCTTTTTGCTATTTCGATACTTGCTTCATGTGCGATCTCTTTATTTAGCTTATTTGATGCTTGAGAGATGATTTTTGAGAGCTCATCCGAAGAATAGAACTGCATTCTAAAATTCATACCAAACCTATCACGAAGCGGATTTGAGAGCATACCTGCTCTTGTGGTAGCGCCAATAAGCGTAAATCGGGGAAGATCTATTTTTACGGTTTGAGCGGCAGGACCGCTTCCTATGATGATGTCGATTCTAAAATCCTCCATAGAGGAATAAAGTATCTCTTCAACTGCAGGAGAGAGGCGGTGAATCTCATCTATAAAAAGAATATCACCCTCTTCTAAGTTTGTAAGAATCGCTGCTAAATCTCCACTTTTTTCTATCATGGGTGCGGCTGTTACTTTAATGTTTGCATTCATCTCATTTGCAATTATGAGAGCCAATGTAGTTTTGCCTAGTCCCGGAGGTCCGAAGAAGAGAACATGGTCAAGTGCCTCGCCTCTTTTTTTACTCGCTTCTATAAAGACACCGAGATTTTTTTTAATCTGCTCCTGCCCTATATATTCACTCCAAGCACTCGGACGAAGCGTTATTTCAACACTCTCTTCGTTGTCAAATCTCTCTATCTCAACCAATCTTTCCATATCTTCTCTTAGTAGGTGTGTATATCTTGAGGAAACTCTCTAGACTTAACCTCATCAGAGTAGCTCTTCATAGCACTTTTAACCAAAGCTGCACCATCCATGTACTTCTTTACAAACTTAGGCGTAAACTCTTCAAAAAGCCCTAACATGTCGGAAAAAACAAGAACCTGCCCGTCTACATCTTTGCCTGCGCCTATGCCGATGAGAGGGATTTTTACGCTTTTTGCAACTTCGCAAGCAACATCAGCTTTTACACCCTCTATTACCATACAAAACGCACCTGCCTTCTCAAGGGCTTTTGCATCTCTTATAAGCTGAGTCTTCTCCTCTTCAGATTTGCCTTTTACCTTATAACCGCCCTCTCCACGAAAGGCTTGCGGCAACAATCCTATATGACCGCAGACTGCTATTCCGCTTGAACATAAATATTCCACTATGCCTGCTTTATCTTCTCCGCCCTCTATCTTGATGGCATCCGCAGGAGTCTCTTGAAACACCTTTATGGCATTTTTAAGAGCCTCTTTTTTGTTGGTGTATGTTCCAAATGGCATATCGCAGATCAAAAAACTGTTTTTTGCTCCCATAGCGACTGCGTTTGTATGATAAATCATCT
>CAIUZU010000078.1 GCA_903903705.1 uncultured Helicobacteraceae bacterium | reverse complement strand
TCTGGCTTAATTTCTTGTTTAATTACCAATTGAAAATCATCTATTGATTTTTGATTATTTATATCAGGTTTTATATCTTCCATCTCTGCTAAAGTCGAGAGAATTACATCTTTTAACTCCATAATTTCAATAACCACCTTTCAAATTCATTAAACTCAATTTCTTCTTCCATTTTTATAAAATACTCTTTCATTTGAGTATTTACATTTAAAAATTTTTTTCTCATGCCTGAGAGTCGTCTTATCGCAATTTTAGCATCACTATTTGAGGGATCTTTTTTCAAAATCTCTTTGTAAATTTCAAGTGCTTCTTCTTTTAAGCCTTGCAATTCATAAATGTTTGCTAAAGTTAATGTTTTCATTTAGCTACGTAATTAGCGATAATAGAGCCCATTTCACTCGTTGAACAAACTTCTTTTGCGTCATATTGAGCTAAATCTTTTGTTCTGTATCCCTCTTTGAGTGCTCTCTTTACGGCAGCGTCTATCTTATCTGCCGCATCATTTTCACCAAGAGCATATCTAAGCATCATGGAAGCCGATAAAATAGTTGCTATCGGATTTGCAATTCCTTGCCCTGCAATATCAGGTGCAGATCCGTGTATAGGCTCGTAAACTCCTATTTTAGCTCCGACTGACGCTGATGGAAGCAGTCCGATAGAGCCTGAGAGCATACTCGCCTCATCACTTAAAATGTCTCCGAAAATATTTCCAGTAAGCATAACGTCAAACTGTCTAGGGTCACGGATAAGCTGCATCGCCGCATTATCTACATACATGTGGCTTAGTTCAACTTCAGGGTACTCTTGTGCTACTTCTATAACAACTTCTCTCCAAAGCTGTGAAACGTCTAAAACGTTTGCTTTGTCTATAGAACAGACTCTTTTGCTTCTTGTCATGGCAATTTTAAATGCTTGATGAGCAATTCTTACAATCTCTTCACGAGTGTAGACCATAGTATTCCAGCCTCTGTTTTCATCACGACCTTTTGGTTCACCGAAGTAGATTCCGCCGATAAGTTCGCGAACAACCATCAGATCTACCCCCTTTATGACTTCCGGTTTTAGTGACGATGCATTGATAAGCTCGTCAAAAACAGTTGCAGGACGAAGATTTGCATAAACACCGAGCTCTTTACGGAATCTTAAAAGTCCGCTCTCAGGTCTTTTTTCACGAGGCAGATTGTCCCACTTTTGTCCGCCGATTGCACCGAAAAGTACGGCATCGCTGTTTAATGATATATTAATCGTCTCTTGAGGAAGCGGGTCACCGGTCATATCGTAAGCACAACCGCCCATTAAAGCCTCTTCGTACTCAAAATCAAAATCAAAACAAGATGCCACGGAGTCTAAAACTTTTACGGCTTCATCTATGATTTCAGGACCTATTCCATCACCTTTAATAAGTGCAATTTTGTAAGTTTTCATTATTTTCCTTTGATTTCGTTTTGTGCATAATTCATAAGACCGCCGGCATCGATAAGTTCTTGCATGAATGCAGGAATCGGGATAAAGCTGTATACTTTTCCTGAAGTTTTATTTGTAATAGTTCCGTTGTTCATGTCTACGCTTATCTCATCGCCCTCAGCTATCTGGGCACTCTCTTGAAGCTCAAATATAGGAAGTCCCATGTTAAAAGCATTGCGATAAAATATTCTTGCAAAAGTCGGAGCTATAACTGCGGCAACACCTGCAGCTTTTAGTGCTATAGGAGCATGTTCACGAGAGCTTCCGCAGCCAAAATTCTCACCTGCAACGATAATATCACCCTTGCTCATCTTCTTTACAAACTCAGGATCTGCGTCTTCCATAACATGTTTTGCAAGTTCTTCAGCAACTGATGTATTTAAATAACGAGCCGCTATAATCAAGTCCGTATCGATATCTTTACCGAATTTCCAAACTTTACCCTCAATATTTGCTTTTTGCATATAAATTCCTAACTATATTTAAAATGATTTTGCGATTATATCTAAAATGATATTTTAGTTTTCTAAAAAGGAGTGGAGAGAAGTCAAAAGCAACCTGATATTAATTCGTATCAAGCTGCTTTTATTTGGTTATTATCTTTTTAAACCGTTTACGGTTTGGAGCATTTCATCACTTGTAGTAATTACTTTTGAGTTTGAGTCATAAGCTCTTTGACCTGTGATAAGGTCTGTCAGTTCAACAACAAGTTCAACATTGCTAAGTTCTACAAACCCTTGTCTGATAACCCCAAGACCATCAGATCCGGGAGTTCCCTCTACAGGCTGACCTGAGCTGTCTGTTTCAAGATAGAGGTTGTCTCCCATGGAGTGTAAACCTGCAGGATTTATAAAGTTTGTTAATGATAGTTGACCTATTTGCGTTGCCTGAGTCTGACCGGTTTGTACAACAGTTACCGTTCCGTCCGTACCGATGCTGACATTTGTCGCATCAGGTGGAATAACAACTTCCGGAACCAGTCTATAGCCGTCACTATTTACCATTATTCCATCTGCATCAACTTTAAATGCTCCGTTTCTTGAGTAAACTTCAGTTCCATCAGGAAGTTCAAGTTTGAAAAAACCTCTGCCTGTCACTGCTATATCAAGCTGATTATCCGTCTGCTTTAAACTGCCTTCGGAAAAAATTTTATTGATAGCCGTAGGTCTTGAACCAAGTCCGACTTCTATACCTGTAGGACTTTTAGTTACATCGCTTGTTGACGTACCTGCGTATTCCATAACTTTATACATAAGATCCGCAAACTCTGCACGGGACTTTTTAAAACCTATCGTATTTACGTTGGCAATATTATTTGCGGTAGTATCTATTTGTGTCTGCATACTCAACATTCCTGTTGAAGCAGTATAAAGTGATTGCATCATGGTCTAAGCTCCTTAAGATTTTTTGGCAATTTTTTCAATTGCATCACGGTTCATATCGTTCATCTGCGTATCCATTGCTTTTTGATACATGCCGACTAAACGATTTGTCTCTATCATTTGTGTCATCATTTTTACTGCATTTACATTGCTCTTCTCTACAAAACCTTGAAGAACCGCACCACTCTCTTCTATATTTTGGAACTGAGTTTCTTCGGCGTATCGGTAAAGATTGTTGCCCTCTTTTTTAAGCAAGGCAATGTTTTCAGGCTGTACCACGAAAAGCTTAGAACCGGCAGTAAAGTTTACACTCTCCGGCACATTCTTAAACATTTGCCCATTTTTATCAACTTGAATGATGTTGTCCTCAGGATTTAACACTATCGGCTGATTAGTTATAAAGTAATCACTTGGCAATACCTCATAACCGCTTTTTGTTATGAGTTTGCCTTGATCATCCTTAGTAAACGTTCCATCTCTTGTAAGTCTAATTCCCTCAGGAGTTTTTACCAAAAAGAAAAGCCCTTCTCTGGAGAGTGCCATATCCAGAGGATTGTCACTCTTTTCCATATTTCCTACGGAATGGTCTATATATGAGTCTACAATTTGCGGAGCTTTATTCATTGCCCTGTTTAAAAATTGAGCTGCCTCTTTCGTGTGGTTGGCATTTGGCAATTCGTCTCTCGCTTCTTTATATAGGCGCAAAAAATCACCGACTATAAGATTATCCTCTTTAAAACCGACCGTATTTACGTTAGCAAGGTTGTTTGAAATAGTATCAAGGCGGTTAAACTGAGTAACCATCCCTGCTGCTGAACTATAATATCCGCTCTGCATAAAATACCTTTTTTAAATCTATTTTTTAACTTCTAAGCAATCAGTGTTCCAATATATGAAGAAGAAAAAGTTAAGAGTGTTTGGGTATAATCCACCTTTAAAAAATCTTATCGAACCAACAAGGTGTATTTTATATGACAGCTAAAGAACTCAACAAAGCTATTGAAACATTCTTTACAAATCAAAAACCAAAAGAGTGTTTAACATATGAGTCGTTAATGGAACTTTTTGATAAACAACCTACTTCTGCGCAAGCCGGCACCATTCATAAACTTATCCAAAAACATAAAGCGTGTATTTATACATCATCAGAACATGCAAAACTTCTTAACGATAAAGAAGCTGAAGCTAGAAGAAGCGCTCAAAGAAAGATGATTGAAAATAACGAAACTGATAATTTTGATATTTTAAAAGAGCATGAACTCCTAGAATGGTCTAGATCTGACTCTCCGGTTCGTATGTATCTTAGAGAAATGGGACAAATTCCGCTTTTAACAAAAGAAGAAGAGATTGAGATCTCTAAAAAAATTGAAAGCGGAGAGAGCATTATTATAGATGCAATATGTTCTGTTCCGTATTTAATAGACTTTATTTTGGACTATAAAGAGCCGCTTATTAACCGTGAGAGAAGAGTTAAAGAACTTTTTAAAAGTTTTGAAGATGAAAAAGAAGATGTTGACGATATAGATGTAAATGAAGATGAAGAGAGTGAAGATGAAGAGAGTGGCGAAGTTGAAAAGCCATTAACTGCAAAAGATAAAACAAGAGTTGAAAAAGTAACTATTAGTTTTAAAGCATTGGAAAAGGCAAAAAAAGAGTGGGCAAAGCTTGTTGAAAAAGCACCTGATGATATAAATCAAGAACCTACGCCTGAAACTGTTTTATATTTTTTAACCTTGACATATAAGAAGAAGATATTAAAAGAGAGTCTGCTTGATCTTGGGCCAACCTCAAAACTGATTAATGAACTTGTAAAAGCAATGGAAACCGCACTTAAAAGTGATGAAGGGTATGACAAAGAGTTAAAAAGATTGGAGTATAAACTTCCACTGTTTAATGCGACTCTTAAGGCGAACCATAAAGTTTTAGTTGAAAAAATTTGTGATTTGACAAAAGAAGATATTGCAAGTATGGTTCCTGAAGCTACGATGGTAAGTACGTACATGGAGATAAAAAAACTTGTACAGACAAAAGAGGCTTCTAAAAATAGTTTTAGTATGGAACCTGAAAAGCTTGCAGATATTTTGGAACAGATTAAACGTGGAAAAAATATATCTGAAATCTCAAAAACAAGAATGGCAAAGTCAAATTTAAGACTTGTCGTCTCCATCGCAAAGAGATATACAAACCGCGGATTGCCTTTCCTTGATCTTATTCAAGAGGGCAACATCGGTCTTATGAAGGCAGTTGATAAGTTTGAATACCAAAAAGGTTATAAATTTTCAACTTATGCAACTTGGTGGATTCGTCAAGCAATCTCTCGTGCAATCGCAGATCAGGCAAGAACGATTCGTATTCCGATTCACATGATTGAAACCATAAACCGTATCAATAAAATTATGCGTAAACATCTACAAGAGCATGGCAGAGAGCCTGATGTTGAAGTTATCGCGCTAGAAGTCGGTTTATCGGTTGAAAAAGTTAAAAATGTAATCAAAATTACAAAAGAGCCGATAAGTCTTGAAGCTCCTATCGGAAGTGAAGATGATGGAAGATTTGGTGACTTTATTGAAGATAAAACATCTCTTTCTCCATCTGATGCAATACTAAAAGATGATTTAAGAGTTCAGATAGAGAACGTCTTAGAGCAGTTAAATGAGAGAGAAAAAGCGGTTATCAAACTTCGTTTTGGAATTATGGATGATGAGAGTGACAGAACACTTGAAGAGATAGGTAAAGAGCTTAACGTAACACGTGAGAGAGTGCGTCAAATAGAGTCAAGTGCGATTAAAAAGTTAAAGCACCCTAAAGTTGGAAGAAAACTTAAAAATTATATAGAAGAGTAAGTAGCAAAAATGACTTTTGAGCAGCAGTGGATAGAGTATGACTATAACCCTTTTATACTCTTTAGTTCGAACTCAAAGGTTGTGTCGCTAAATGCAGAAGCACAATTTTTGCTTGGTTCGGTTACAACGGAAGAGCTTTTTAATCTTGCAACTACTTATGCAAACATATCTTTTGGCTTTAAAACAACATTT
>CAIUZU010000077.1 GCA_903903705.1 uncultured Helicobacteraceae bacterium | reverse complement strand
TATGAAAAACTTATTGAACTTACTCATAAAAAAGTAGTTATTGAGAAGTTTAATTTTGGCAAATACAGCGGTCGTTATATCGAAGAGATAAGTATGTGTGACAGAGGATATTTGGAGTGGATTTTGGCAAATATCACGGATTTGGATGAAGATCTAAAATACAGCGTCAAAAAGCATCTGCCTTTTTGATGTGTTATACTTCTTGATTAAAAATTTATACTGAGGACTGTTTTTGAGAGTAGCTGTTGAATGTAAGTCGCCGCTTATGCAAAAATCATTGGAACTTTTTTTGGGTAAATACCTTAGTTCCGTAAAAAATTGTGACATTCTTATACGAGACGTAAAGTGTGTGAACGATAAGAGATGTTTTTACGTTTCAAGTTCTAAGAATTCGGATTTGGTGAAGCCTTTTTCAAAATCACAGCTTATGCTCTCCCTTGAGAATAGATACAAAAGCATGTATAAAACTCATCAAAAAGAGGAGCTATTAGCAGAGAAAGATGGACTTGATTTTGATATTTTAGAGAAGCGGATAGAGTCTTTGACAAAAGAGTATCAAGCAAATATTTTAAGAGCGGTGCGGGCATTTTATGAAAAGTAGTTCTATAACAAAAAAAATAGTATCCGGAAAATTTAAAAACAAAGTTTTAAAACTTCCATCAAAATCGACGACAAGAAGCTCAAAAGCTATCGTTCTAGAATCATTTTTCAATACGATTCAGTTTGAGATAATTGACGCAACATTTGTAGAACTATTTTCAGGAAGCGGTTCTATTGGGCTTGAAGCACTTAGTCGTGGCGCAAAAGAGATAATTTTTATGGAGCGTGACCATGAGGCTCTTAAAGTTTTAAAAGAAAACATTGCTCAGACCGATCCTGCATCATGTGAAGTTTATAGCGGTGATACGTTTGCAAATATTCAAAATGTTATAAAAACATTACAAAGAAGAAAAGCCAAAGCATATTTTTATATAGATCCTCCTTTTAGCACAAGAGAAGGTATGGAAGATATCTATGATAAGACAATAGCCATGATAGCGTCTCTGCCAAAAGAGTGTGTAAAACTTATTATCATAGAGCACATGAGCCCTCTGGAGATCCCTAAAGTCATAGGCTCGTTTGGCATAAAAAAATCTAAGAAATTCGGAAACACTACGCTAACATACCTAGAGAGTGAATAAAGTGGAATAGTGTTTGCTTCATATCGCTATATTGAAGGATGAGCGATGAGAAAAGTTATTCTATTTTTACTTACTATTACGACTATCTATGCCGCTAAGATAAGTGAAGTGGCTAATATTGTCGGCGTGAGAGACAATCATCTTATCGGCTACTCGCTTGTTGTAGGTCTTCAAAAAACCGGAGACGGTACGACTTCAAAGTTTACTCTTCAGTCAATCGCAAATATGTTAAAAGCAATGAACATTGATATGAACTCCGTTGATATAAAATCAAAGAATGTGGCTGCCGTAGTTGTTACTGCCGAACTTGCTCCCTTTGCAAGACAGGGCGATAAGATGAATATTACGGTTTCATCCATAGGCGATGCTAAGTCGCTAGAGGGCGGAACACTCCTTATGACGCCTCTTAAAGGGGTTGACGGGAAGATTTACGCACTGGCTCAAGGAGCGATTACCATTGGCGGTAAAAACCTCAAAGGAGCAGGCGGAGAGTCTCATGCGACAGCCGGTCTTATCTATAACGGCGGTGTAGTAGAGAGAGAAATCGATATCGATATCTATAACCAAGAGTTTATTACACTCTCCCTAAAAGATGCAAATTTCAAAAATAGCGTATCTATCCAAAAAACTCTCAATGAATTTTATAGCACGCAAGTCGCAGTAGCCATGGACTCTAGAACGGTTAAATTAAAAAAACCGCAAAATAAGAGTATGGTTGAATTTTTAGCGGAAGTTCAAGATATGAATATGGACTATGCAGTTGAGGATAAAATTATTATAAACGAGAGAACGGGAACTATCATTTCGGGTGTCGGCATTGAGATAAAACCTATTATTATGACGCATGGAGATATTACCATCAAAATATCTGAACAAGCAAATGTCAGTAAACCTGCCGGTTCAATGGTTGTAGATGAAAACATGGTAATCGGTGTAAATGAGAATGAACTTTACACAAAAGCCGGAACAACGACTGTCGCAAATCTGGTTCGTTCTTTGCAAAAACTCGGAGCGACTCCAAAAGATATCATCTCAATCTTAGAAGCCATGAAGAGTGCCGGAAGCATCTCTGCTGAATTGAAGTTGATCTGATGTACGGCGCAAATTCTGTAAATATGCAAGCTCAGTTTATGTCCCAGCAGCATGCGATTCCTAAGATTGATGCAAAAGTTGATAACATAAAACTTAGAGAACAGACGGATGCATTTGAGTCGGTTATCCTTAAGATGCTGATGGATAATGCGATGCAGGACGAGAAAAATATTTTTTCAAGCGCTAATGATCCGGGGGATAAAATATACAAATCAATGTATAGAGAAGAGCTCGCAAAAGTGAGTGCAGGCGGGTTTGGTTTTTCTCAGATGCTTTATGATTTCTTGAGTCAGAAAGGCTAATATTTTCCATCTTTATGACGATATACATAATATAGAATTATTCTCATAAGAGATAGAAAAAGGATAGATTATGATTTCACAACTAAACAGTGCAGGTATTCGCAGTGCATATGCCGGCAATTTTGGAGAAAGTAGGGAAGTTTCGCAAAAGAGTTCTCTTAGCGTATCTAAACAGGGTGATTTAAGTAAAGTTGAGCAGATTAAAGGTTCCCTTGAATCTGGTGAATATAAAGTAAATCTACAAGCTCTTTCAGAGAAGATTGCTGAAGAGTTAATATAGTTTTTAAAACAAAAAGTGAGGGTTAAATTATGCTGTCTTATCATTTGCAAGGTGCGCTCGGCGACCTAAGAGATTTAGTAAAAATTACGGAGTCGGATGTAGAAGATATAAAGGTGGCAAATCATAACCCTCAGTTTGAGAGATTGAAGATCAAAGAGGAGAAGTTAAAAAGCTTTGAATCTAAAAAAGCAATGATAGACCATGAGATTTCATCACTTGTCAGTTCAAATCCGGGTGTAGAGTTGCCAAAACTCTTAAATGAAGAACAACATACTTACTTAAGTGAGCTTAAAGTAGAACTCTCGAATCTGCGTGAAGTAAATAGGCGCTATGCAAGAATGGTATTAGCCGTGAGCAATCTGTACAATACATTTTTAGAAAGACTTGTTCCTACGGAGATGCAAGGCTATAATAAAGTTGCTTCAAAAGAGTCTTCTATCTTGCAAGTGAGAGTGTGAGATGAGTTCTATTTTCAATACGCTTAGCATCGGCTACAGCGGTCTTAATGCTGCACAAATAGGGGTAGATACTACCAGTCATAATATTACAAATGCGGAGAGTGACGGATATACGAGACAAAGAGTCGTAACTGCGGCATCTACGCCTGTTCTAACGTCTCCGGGGAGTGTGGGCAACGGCACTACAATCATGGATATTGAGAGAATATTTGACAGTTTTGTGTATGAAAGATATACGGGCTTGGCTTCTGATAAAGAGTTCTCTGATTTTACAAAATCTACACTCGAAGAGTTGTCGACCTACTTTCCGGAGATAAAGAATGTCGGGATTAAGTCAGATCTTCAAGAGTATTACAACATGTGGCAATCTTTTGCAGACAATCCTGATAATGATGCGATTAAGATAGCCCTAGCTAAACAGGCAGAGACGCTATCTAGCAGTATTTCTAATGTGCAAAACAAGGTATTAGCACTCCAGTCTAGCATAAACGAACAGTTAAGTTCAAGCATAGATGAGGTGAATTTACTAGCTAAAGAGTTGGCACAGGTAAATATCTCTATAGACACTTCAGAAGCCGGCGATGCATATACGGCAAATGATCTAAGAGATAAAAGAAACTCTATAGAGTTGCGTTTGGCAAAGCTTATCGGTGCAGATTCAATCACGGGACAGATACAGTCAAATACTTCGGCGTATAACTCAGTAAATGAGAGTTCAGGTAGCTATACTTTGAATATAAACGGATTTAATATAGTTGACGGCGGAACTTATCACCCTATTCATATTGCAAGAAATGATAGTCAAAGTGCTTTTTTCGAGCTTTCTTATGAAAGACAAGATGGTACGCTAATCCCTATGGAAGAGTCTATAACAGGCGGTAGAATAGGTGCTATTTTAAATCTAAGAGGCAGTGTAACAACTGATGCATCGGGTACTACCAGCACTGGAGTTTTACAAAAAGTCGCAGATCAGATGGATGCTTTTGCAGCAGGGCTTATAGAGACCACAAACAATCTTTATGCTTCTAGCAGTACAACCAAAATGGAGTCAAACAATATAGATATAAATGAAGATGTTCCTATTCTAAACTCCTCGTCAAATATTAAAAGCGGCTCATTTGACATGGTAATTTATGATATTGACGGAAATGTAAGTGCGAGAAGAACTGTTAATATTGATTATGCTACGACTATGTCAGGAATTACAGGTTCTAACTCGATTCAAGCTCAGATAGAAGCTCAGGGCGATGATAACAGCGATGGGAATGCAAATAATGATATTGATGACTATATAAACTATCACTGGGCTACTTATACTGATGGAAATAACGGCATAGAATTTTCTATAGATCCCTCTTATGCGGCAAAAGGATTTACTTTTGCTATAGAAGATAACCTGCGAAACAGCAGTTTTGATTCAGGCTCAAATTTTGCCGGTGCTCTTGGTTTAAATAAATTTTTTGACGGTGATAGTGCAAAAAATATAAACTTAAACTATGAGCTAAGAGGAAACCCCACAGCAATAAGAGGCGGAAAATCTTCTGCTTCAGGAGATAACACTCTTGCCCTAAATATGGTACAGCAACAGTTCGAAGTTTATAATTTTTCTGTTGGAAGAGAGACTTATAACTCTACGATATACGGTATGTTTGATGTTGTTGCGACACATGTCGGTGTAACAGCGAATGAGGCGATTTTGAAAAATCAGTCGGTATCGGCACAGTTTAACGCAACTGAACTGGAGTATTCTTCAGTTTCTAAAGTAAGTATAGATGAGGAGCTGACAAATCTTATAAAATACCAGACATCTTATGGTGCCGCTTCAAAAATAATTACGACGGTTGATGAGATGATGCAGACGCTTCTTGGGCTTAAACAGTAATCCTTAATGCCAAGATTTAGTGTTTTTATACTTGTTTTTATTTTCTTCTTCTCCTTTTTCGGTTCTCTTTTTTACTCGCTAGATCCATATAGCTTAGACGGCAGTGCTATTTTAACTCCGCCGTCTATGGAACATTTACTAGGTACGGACAGACTAGGTAGAGATATCCTTGCAAGGCTTATCGAGGGTGGAAAAGTCTCTCTTGTCATAGGTGTCGGGAGTGCTTTTATCGCCTCTGTTATCGGCTTGGTTTTGGGGTCACTGGCAGGATATTTTCGAGGAGGGATTGATAAAGGTTTTGTTATCTTGGTAGATCTCTTTTTAACATTTCCTACATTTTTTCTGCTTCTTGCACTTGTAAGCTATGTAAACGCTTCAGAGTGGATTTTGATTGTAATCATTTCTGTAACCGGCTGGATGACGACGGCTAGACTTATTCGTTCGGAGAGT
The DNA here is from genome assembly GCA_903903705.1 of uncultured Helicobacteraceae bacterium. Classification (GTDB taxonomy): domain Bacteria; phylum Campylobacterota; class Campylobacteria; order Campylobacterales; family Sulfurimonadaceae; genus Sulfurimonas. Next base: position 2,954 of record CAIUZU010000077.1, on the reverse strand, counting down.
TTTCAAATAACCTCTCAGCCATATATAAAAATACTAAATATCGCAAAAGTAAGCAGACTAAAGATACTTTTCAAATATTATGCTCCAATCTTAGCACCCATCTACTTTGTCAGTTTTACTTTTGGAGTGGGCGGAGCTATCCTCGCAGAGTCGGGACTTAGCTTCTTGGGACTTGGGATTGTAGCACCTCAAATGAGCTGGGGGACGATACTAAGCAGCGGCAAAGATGTTATAGAGATTGCTTGGTGGGTAAGTTTTTTCCCAGGTCTAATGATATTTTTGGTTACATTTTCACTTATAAATATCTCAAATTATCTTCAACAGTTAACAAATCAAAAAGAGATACGAAATTAGCACTCTTTTACCAAAAATAAGATAATTCTGATAAAATAAATCCTTAATTATAAATTTTACATGTCGGCTTTAAAAAACAGACGCAGAAGAGAAAAAATATGAAAATAGCAATAGCAGGAACAGGATATGTGGGGCTTAGCAACGGAATCTTGCTCTCACAACATAATGAAGTAGTAGCGCTTGATATTATTCCCCAAAAAGTTGAGATGATAAATAAAAAAATCTCTCCCATTGAGGATAAAGAGATCGAAGAGTATTTAAAAAGAGATGATCTCAATTTTAGAGCGACACTTGACAAAGAAGATGCGTATAAGGGTGCAGAGTATGTCATTATCGCAACTCCGACTGATTATGATCCACAAACTAACTACTTTAACACAAAGAGCATAGAGTTTGTAGTTGCGGATGTTTTAAGCATAAATCCAAATGCCGTTATGATTATCAAATCAACTGTTCCGGTTGGATATGTAAAGAGCTTAAGGGAGAAATTTAAGACAGATAATATTATTTTTTCCCCAGAGTTCTTAAGAGAGGGATTAGCTCTGCATGACAACCTTTACCCAAGTCGTATTATCGTAGGAGAGCAAAGTGAGCGAGCTGCCGTGTTTGCAAACTTGTTGGCACAAGGAGCGATTAAAAAAGATATCCCGATTCTTTTTACCGACTCAACTGAAGCAGAGGCGATAAAACTGTTTGCAAATACTTACCTTGCCATGAGAGTGGCGTATTTTAACGAGCTTGACTCTTACGCTCAGTCACATGGGCTTGATACTAAGCAGATTATAGAAGGCGTTGGGCTTGATCCACGTATAGGAAGTCACTATAACAACCCATCTTTTGGATACGGCGGATACTGTTTGCCAAAAGATACAAAGCAGCTTCTTGCAAATTATGCGGATGTGCCGTCAAATTTGGTAGAAGCTATAGTAAAATCAAACTCAACGAGAAAAGATTTTATAGCTGATAGCATATTGGCAAAAAAACCAAAGATAGTCGGTGTTTACAGACTTGTAATGAAAAGCGGAAGTGATAATTTTAGAAGTTCGGCTATTCAGGGGATTATGAAGCGTATAAAAGCAAAAGGGATAGAGGTCGTTATCTATGAGCCTGCTTGTCAAGAAGAGAGTTTTTTTAACTCAAGAGTTATAAAAGATTTGGATGAGTTTAAAAAGATAAGTGATGTAGTAGTAGCAAACAGGCTTAGCGAATCAATAATGGACGTAAAAGAGAAAGTTTACACAAGAGATATATTTAATAGCGACAGTTGAAGGATAGATGTGAAAATATTAGTAACCGGAACGGCAGGCTTTATCGGTTTTCATTTGGCAAAAAAATTGCTAGAGCGTGGCGATGAGGTTGTAGGGATTGACAATATCAACGACTACTACGATGTAAACCTAAAGTATGCAAGATTAAATGAACTTGGAATTCAATCTCTCTGCTGTGAAAATAGCGAAGTGATTTATTCTTCAAAATATCCTAACCATAAGTTTGCGAAAATTGATTTGGCGAATGCAGAGGCAATAAAGAGACTTTTTGAAGCAGAAAAATTTGATTCCGTATGTAACCTTGCGGCTCAAGCTGGGGTGCGATACTCTATAGAAAACCCGCATGCTTACATACAAAGCAATGTTGTGGGATTTATAAATATTCTTGAAGCATGTAGAAATTATGGAGTGAAAAATTTGGCGTTTGCAAGCAGTTCAAGTGTTTACGGACTCAACAGATCTCAACCTTTTAAGACGAGTGACCACACGGACCATCCAATAAGCCTCTATGCGGCAACTAAAAAATCAAATGAGATGATGGCTCATACTTACGCTCACCTTTACGGCATCCATACGACAGGGCTTAGATTTTTTACCGTTTATGGAGAGTGGGGCAGACCTGACATGGCACCTATGCTTTTTACAGATGCGATTTTAAACGACAGAGCTATAAAAGTATTTAACCACGGCAACATGAGCAGAGATTTTACATATATTGGCGACATCGTGGAGGGAATTGTAAAAGTGATAGACAACCCTGCAAAACCGATTTGTGAGTCCAAACTAGATCAAGAGTCCAACCTTGAAGCTGACCGTTCAACTGCACCGTATCGCATCTACAACATCGGAAACAATTCGCCAGTACAGCTTTTAGACTTTATAAAAACAGTTGAAACATCGCTGGGCAAAGAGGCAAAGAAAAATTTTATGGATATGCAAGACGGTGACGTGGTTTCAACTTACGCCGATGTGAGTGCTTTGATGGATGATTTTGGTTACAAGCCATCAACATCGCTAGAAGTCGGAGTTGATAGATTTGTGAATTGGTATAGAAATTTTTATGGAGCAGAGAGTAAATGAAAGGGATAATTTTAGCAGGCGGAAGCGGAACAAGGCTTTATCCGCTAACAAAAGGCGTAAGCAAACAGTTAGTTCCAATTTATGATAAACCGATGATTTACTATCCACTCTCAGTTTTAATGTTAGCTGGAATTAGAGAAGTCTTAATCATCTCAACACCGCATGATTTGCCGAGGTTTGAAGATCTCTTCGGAGATGGTTCTGATATAGGAATGAAGTTTTCATATATCGCTCAACCCTCACCGGATGGAC
>CAIUZU010000076.1 GCA_903903705.1 uncultured Helicobacteraceae bacterium | reverse complement strand
GGCAAGACGGTCAAGTTCCACGACGGACCCCTGAGTAAGGCGCATCAAATCTTTGATTTTAAGCGATGTCCGCCCCACCTCAACCGAGATTGTGATGGCAATGTTATTAAGCACATCCGCGTCTATACTACCGCCGCCGACTGAAACACTGCCCGAGGTCAGTAAATTTCTTGACGCCTCACCGAGCAACACATCATCTTTGTTTTGATCGTCTGCCATATCAGTCTCACTGGTTAGAAGTTGGTGTCCGAACGAATTTTTTTATTTGCACAGCAACATTATTGCCAATACTTCCGACCTCCGCAGTGAACACTTTTGCGTTGGATATTTCAACCGACGCGTATTCAGGCTTGCTAAAGTATAGTATATCGCCGACTTTCATGCGCTGAAGTTCTTTCAAAGTTGAGCTGATTTTCGCCAGATTGACCACCAAGTCAAGCTTGGAATGACGAACTTACCGTTACCTTGAACTTTTGTACCGCAAGGGTATTTCCTTTGGTCATTCAGGGTCTAATTCAATAATTATTCAGAGGGTTCAATTATAATTTATACTTATTTGAAATAAACTTGAAATTATTGTACCTTTTACTATAATAGTAAAGGCTATAATGGAAGTAAATATATGAAAAGGCACATTTATTTTGTCACATATGCAAAAAATAACGGAGAAAGAAATGATAGACCCTAAGATAGAGAGCAGTTGGAAAGCGGTGCTTTTGTATTTGAGGGCGTAAAATCTTCGTATATGAATTTATTTTAATCCTATAAACACAAATTATTATATTGACAACTATTATAGTAACAGGTATAATAGTTGAAGCTATAATGGAGAAAACTTTAAATGAATAACCCTTTTTATTTTGGCAATGAAGTATATAGTGATGATTTTTGCAATAGAGTCGATGAACTGAGTGAGTTGAAACGAGATATTGCAAGCGGGCTAAATGTTCTTTTATATGCTCCAAGAAGATTTGGTAAAACTTCACTGCTAAAAAAACTTCAAAATGATTTACAACACGATAAAAATACCAAAGTGATTTTTTTTGATTGGTTTAGTGTTGCAACCGTTGAAGAGTTCATCGAGAAGTATTTTCATGCTATCGCCTCTACATTTGAGAGCAAAAGTGACAAAGTAGTTAAGCTTTTTAATGAGTTGCTTCAAATAAGACCCAGTATAACCATGAAAATATCCCAAGCAAATGATATAAGCTACGGACTTTCTTTTACAAAAAAAGAGCTTGAAGCGACATTTGAAGATATTATCAATCTGCCGTATCAATATGCTAAAAAAACAGGCACGAAAGTTGTTGTAATATTTGATGAGTTTCAAGAGGTTGAGCAGTTTGATATAGAAAAAAAGCTAAGAACTATCATACAAACTCACTCAAGAGATGTATCATATATCTTTAGCGGCAGCAAAAAGTCGATTTTAAATAGTATGTTTAATGATAAGAACAGAGCCTTTTACAAATCTGTAAAACATAATATTATTAAAGAGATTAAACTTGATGATTGGATAGTTTTTGCAAACGAGAAATTTGCTAAAACAGACAAATCAATAACAAATAAACAAATAGGGCGTATTCGCGATATTACAGATGGATTTCCTTACTATATGCAACAGCTCTTATATTTGGTGTGGGACATTGCACAAAAAAGCGTTAAAGATGAGGATATTATAAAAGCGCTAGGGTTAATGTACGAAAGAGAATATGATTTATATGCTTATATCTATAGTTCGCTTACTCCAAATCAAAAAATAACACTCAAGTATATAGTAGAGTTTGACGGGACAAATCTTTACTCCAATGAAAATCTTGCACAAACAACTCTAAGTGCTTCAACACTTAAGAGTACTTTGGAATCTTTAATGAAAAAAGATATTTGTGATAGGTTAGGCGATAAATACTATCTTGTAGATCCATTTATGAGATATTGGTTAAAAGAGAAATAATGGAGAAAAAAAAATGGTAGACCCTAAGATAGATAGCAGTTGGAAAGAAGTTCTTTTTGATGAGTTCCAAAAACCGTATTTTAAGTCATTAAAAGAGTTTTTGGTTGAGGAGAAACAAAAACATAACATATATCCGCATGGCTCAAATATCTTTGCAGCTTTTAACAACACTCCGTTTGAGAATGTAAAAGTCGTGATTTTAGGACAAGACCCGTATCATGGGGCAAATCAGGCTCATGGGCTTGCATTTTCTGTAAATGACGGAGTGCCACATCCGCCCTCGCTTCAAAATATTTTTAAAGAGCTTCGTGATGATATGAGTTGTGATATGCCCAAGAGCGGAAATTTGACAAGCTGGACAAAAGAGGGAGTTTTTTTGCTAAATACCGTTTTAACGGTAAGAGCAGCAGAGGCAAATTCACATAAAAGCAGGGGTTGGGAGATATTTACCGATGCTGTTATCAGACTTCTTAGCGAACAAAAAGATAATTTAGTTTTTGTCTTATGGGGAGCTCCCGCAGGCGCAAAAGCTTCGCTGATTGATGAAAAAAAACATCTTATACTAAAAGCACCACATCCCTCACCTCTCTCATCATATAGAGGATTTTTCGGTTCAAAACCTTTTTCAAAAACAAATGAGTATCTTGTATCAAAAGCGATAAGCCCGATAAAATGGTGTATATAAAATAAGGAATAAGAGTGAGAATAGCATTTATAGGCGATATCGTAGGAAGTCACGGAAGAGATATGTTAAAGACGTATCTCAAAAAAATCAGAGCAGAACATAACATAGATTTTGTGGTGGCAAATTATGAAAATGCTTCTCACGGGTTTGGGTTAAGTGTGAAAAATGCAAATGAGATAGTCAGTTACGGAGTGGATTGTATGAGTGGCGGAAACCATACATGGGATAGAAAAGAGGTTGAAGCACTCTTTGATACGCATGAGATACTAAGACCTCACAACTACCCGAATGAGGTAAAAGGGACAGGCTGCAAGGTGTATGATGTAGCAGGAGAGAAGCTGGCAGTATTAAATCTTATGGGACATTACTCTATGCCATATACCGACAATGCTTTTAGAACGGCAAAGAGTACGGTTGAGACTCTGCACGCTGAGGGTGTAAAAAATATTTTTATAGATTTTCATGCCGAGGCTACAAGCGAAAAGAGAGGTATGATGATGCTTCTTCAAGGGAGCGTGAGTGCGATTATAGGGACACATACACATGTAAGCACGGATGATTTTCAAATAGTAAAAGGAACGGCATATTTGACAGATATTGGGCTTACAGGATGCCGTGACAATATAATCGGAATGGATAATGCAACACCGATTAAACAGTTTTTAACCGGAATAAAAGGTCATTTTGATATTCCAAAAAAGTGTAAAAAAATTCTTCAGATTGCCATTATGGATTTTAACGACGGAAAGTGCGAGAGTGCATTTAAGTTAAAGATTTTTGATGATGGAATTACTATTAAAACGGATGCGTGGATAGAGAATTAAGCGGCAGTGACATGATAATAT
>CAIUZU010000075.1 GCA_903903705.1 uncultured Helicobacteraceae bacterium | reverse complement strand
TCACCTTCAGAATTTAGCTCTACTGCCTTTGCATCAATTAAATCCGTAACATGTTTCTCCAATATTTTGTTAGAATTTTTCATTATTTTCTTATAAAATCTATTATTTTAGTTAAAGCTTGATTTGCTTCTTCTGTTTTTGGTATTTTATTTAAATCAACAATAAATTCTTCAATTCTTGGCATATCTTCTAGCTTTAATTGTTGAATATTTAAACCTATTAATATAGCCATTGCTTCTGACACTTCATTTGCTGGTATGAAATTTTTATTTATTATTTGTATTAACTTTTCGTATTTCATTGTAACCCTCTCTATCAATATTTAGTCCATTATACTTTATAATGGACTGAAAAATCAAGACAATTTTTCAGCCTAATTAAACAACGCTCCTCAGAATAAATCTCCACTTTTTAGAATATTTGTAGTTTGTTTCATAACTTTTATAAATCCAAACTCAACAAAAAAGCCTCATCAAAAAGCGAGGCTTTAAAATTGTCCCCAAGGGACGAGCAAAGAGATGAAATCTCTAGCCCAAATACTTAAAAGTAATTGTATAACAAATTATCTAAATTCACACAAACCCAATCTTTTTCGTTCCCTCTCTAGCTTCATCATGGATACTCAGCATACTTGAAACCACTTGCACCACTTTTTGAAGTAGCTCTGTTGTCTCTTTGTCTTTTGTTTCTAGTTTTTCAAGCCTTTTGATGATGTCAAAGTATGGTACGGATTGATTTTTAAGTTTTGTAAATGTTCGCGTGATTTGTTTTGTGACTTCTACGGCAATATTGCTTTCGAATAAATTTGAATAAACTTACTTTTCGTTCGTACTAAACGCAAACTCTTTTAGTTCGTCGTCAAAGTAGGATAGTACCTCATAAATTTCATTAAATATTAGATTGTAGTTGTCTTTATTGATAACCTTTTCATAATGAAAAACTCTATTGCGAAAATTTCGAATATGGTTTAGCTCTCTATAAATAATTTCTCTATTAATAAACTTATATTCTGATTTTGGTAGATTTGGAAAAATCTTTCTAAGCCCTTTAATACGTAATTTTTTATCATACGGTTTTTTAAATAAATTTACCCAGAAGCCAAATGAGAGTTCTGCGATAATCTTGTTTTTAGAGATATGCTCTCGTCTGCCGAGTAAAATATTTTTTGCTTCTTCCACTTTTCTAATGCTGTCTTTTGTTAGAAAGGTTGTATCTTCATACCAGTAAATTCCCACTTCTACGCTGAAAAAATTGTTTATTGCATTACGAAGAGCAATTTCAAGCACCGACAATGGAATATAAGAGCTTTTTGAAAAAGTCAAATTTTCAACATACTCATCTATGCCTTTATAGCTTCCTATGCGTTTTTGGCTTATAAAGTCATCTATTAAGGTTTGTTTCATTGTAATTTGCCTATACTTTTGCCGTAATTCCCTCGTAAGCCTTCATCCTTGAGATGTAGCCGAGGGTTTTTAATAAAAATCTTCATTTGATATTTATCCCGTTCAAATTTAAATATATCTGTTAGATATTTTTAAAAACTATCTAACAATTCTTGATTAAACTACTTTCACTCGTATTGTATGTAATTTGAAGTAAAAATTTTATAATAAAAAACGTCACTAATAAGGCACTATGTCATCCAAAATTTAAAATAAGTGTCAATCACGATTTTATGTTATATTATTAAAAATAAATGTCAACTCAAAATAATTTTCTTACATGAAAGTTTATTTACCTCTATTTTTCACAAGCTCCAAAATAATCTCTCTCTTTTTGAGAACTTCCTCTTCAGTGACATCTTTCTCATAAAGCGCACTTGTCGGGCAGACATAGACGCATTTGCCGCAGCTTGTACAACTCTTTGAGTCAGCCCATGGCTCGTCCATGTCATGAATTATTCTTGTGTTCAGTCCTCTGCCTGCCAAGCCTATGGCATATGCACCTTCTATCTCATCGCAGACACGAATGCATCTTGTGCAGAGTATACATCTGTTTGGGTCGTTTACAAAGTTTTTATGCGAAGCGTCTATCTCAAATCTTTGGTTTAGATATGGAACTTGGCTATGTTCAAGCGGCAACTCTACGGATTTGCTTTGAAGTTCGCAATCTCCGTTTGCCACACATGTAGAGCAGGTATGAGATCTCTCACTAAAAAGCATTGAGAGTATCATTTTTCTGTTCGCTTCAATTTTTGGCGAGTTTGTTATGACTTCCATCCCCTCTTTTATCTTTGCAGTACATGCGGGTATGAGTTCACGAGAGCCTTTTATCTCAACGATGCACATTCTGCATGAACCGACACAGCTTACACCCTCTAAATAGCAGAGAGTCGGAATCTCTATATCATGCTCACGTGCGACTTCAAGTACGGTCTGGTTTGATTGTCCGGTAATATCGACACCGTTAATTTTAAAGGTTTTTACTCTTACTTTTTCTCTAATCATCGCTAATTCCTGCAAGATATTCATCTTCAAAATATTTTATTGTGCTGATAACGGGATTTGGCGCAGTTTGTCCTAAACCGCAGAGGCTTGCACTTTTTACAATTTCGCACATCTCTTTTAATAGCTCAAAATCACTCTTAGTAGCTTTTTTGTTTATAAATTTGTCAAGAAGCAGTGTAAGTTCAGTTGTACCTACTCGGCAAGGCGTACACTTTCCGCAAGACTCGCTTCGGCAAAAATCCATAAAAAATCGTGCGATCTCTACCATATTTGAGCTGTCGTCGATTACTATGAGTCCGCCGCTTCCCATGATAGAGCCTGCATTTTTCAAAGATTCATAATCCACATGCAGATCTAACAAAGATTCCGGTATACACCCTCCGCTTGGACCTCCCGACTGGATAGCTTTAAACTTTTTCCCATCAGGCACTCCGCCGCCGATGTCAAAGATAAGCTCTCTTAAAGTCGTACCCATTGGAACTTCTACAAGCCCTGTGTTTTGTATATGCCCCGTAAGTGCAAAAACTTTTGTTCCGCTTGAGCTTTCTGTGCCGATGCTTTTGTACCAAGCTCCACCGTTTTTGATGATTGGAGCAATGTTTGCAAAAGTCTCGACATTATTCAAAACGGTAGGTTCGCCCCATAAACCATAATCGCTTAAATGCGGCGGCTTTTGTCTAGGGTTGCCACGATTTCCCTCAATGGAGGCGATGAGTGCAGTCGCTTCACCGCAGACAAACGCACCTGCACCGAGTCTTACCTCAATATTGAAGCTAAAGTTGCTATGAGCGATATTTTCACCCAAAATCCCAAGTTTCGTTGCCTGTTTTATGGCTCTGTTAAGCTTATCTACAGCTAGCGGATATTCGGCTCTGACATAGATATACCCTTTGTTAGCGCCACATGCATAGCCTGCTATCGCCATTCCTTCTAAGATCCTATGTGGATCTGACTCCATGACGGCTCTATCCATGAAAGCTCCGGGGTCTCCCTCATCGCCGTTGCAGATAATATACTTTTGTTCACTTAGCACTTTTGAGACACTCTCCCATTTTATGCCTGTCGGATAACCTCCGCCTCCACGACCTCGCAATCCGCTTATTTTGACCTCTTCTATGACATCTTTTGGCGACATCTCATCAAGTGCCCTAAAAAAAGAAAGATAACCGCCATGGGCAATGTAGTCTTCTATATCATCAGGATCTATTATCCCGATATTTTCAAGCACTATTTTCTTTTGATACGTAAAAAAAGGCTGAGAAATATCGCACATTCTATCCTCAAGCGGAGTGCCGTTTTGAATAGAATCTACCAATCCGCTAGCATCACCGGATGTTACTCTCTCATAAAAAGTGCTTTTGCTTTTATCTTTTGTGCAGTAAGAGACTAATGTGCCGTTTGCACAAAGCCCATTACAGCCGACACTCTTGATATTGCAGCTATCGTTTAAGCCTCTGCTTTGAATCTCATCTTGCAGACTTTTTTTCAGCTCAGATGAACCAAGAGAGAGACAGCTTGTTCCTGCACAAACCCTTAACTCACTCGAATTTTCGTCACATTCAGCTCTTTTTTTCTCGGCAAGCGCTTGAAGATCATCTATGGATGTAATCATTTTATCATCTCCTCTATGTCACATAAAGTATTTTCAGGCAATACCTTCCCCTTAGTTTTGTCATCACAAATTATCACCGGAGCAAGAGAACATGAACCAAAACATCTGGCACTTAAAAGAGAGAGCAGTCCGTCTGGAGTTGTCTCCCCTACTTTTATGCCGAATCTTTGTTCTATTATTTCAACTATTTTTTCTGCACCTTTTATGTAACATGCAGTTCCCATGCAGACAACTACATTATGCTTGCCCTTTGGTTTTAACATGAAGTAGTTGTAAAATGTGGCAACGCCGTAAACTTTTGAGTAGGGTACTTTTAGCCGTGAAGCAATAAACTTGAGAGTATCGATTCCCAAATATCCGAACGTCTCTTGAGCGGTATGCAGAGTTTCGATCAAGGCACTTTTGTCATACCCGAGTTTTTTCATGCTTTTTTCAAGGGTTTTGTATCTATCATCTATTGTTTCTAACATATCTAACTGCCCTTTAAAAGAGGTTTTCTCTATTATAAGAAAGAATTGATTAAAATAGTCTAATCTTTCCAACACATTAACAAGTTACAAAATTATGCGAGGGTTTAAAATGCAATACAGATATATAGGAAAAACAGGGCTTAGAGTTACTCCCATCGGCTTGGGGACTATGAGTTTTGGCTCTTGGAGCGATGAAGCAGAGGCTTTTAAAATCATGAATAAGGCGTATGATAGAGGGATTAACTTTTTTGACACGGCAGAACTTTATCCGGTTCCGCCAAAAGTCGAAGATGCAGGCATAACCGAGACAATAATCGGAAAATGGCTAAAGGGCAAACCAAGAGACAGCATTATCTTAGCTTCAAAAGTCGCAGGTGCAGCAAATGGCTGGTTTGTTCCGCCCATTCGCCACGGCTATACCGCCATCGACAAGTTTCATATTAAAAAAGCCATAGAGGGAAGTTTGAAGCGGCTTCAAACAGATTATCTCGACCTATATCAGATGCATTGGGCAGATTCCGTTGTGCCTATCGAGGAGTCGTTAAAAGCGTTTGATGAGCTGGTAAAAGAGGGCAAAGTCAGATATTTGGGAACTTCAAACGATACCGCTTACGGGCTTACAAAAGCAAATGAGACCTCAAAAATGCTAGGAATTTCAAGATTTGAGTCCATACAAAACAATTTTTCACTGAACAATCCACGGTTTTTGGACGAGCTTGCAAATGTATGCAAAAGAGAGCAGATATCGCTACTAGCTTATTCACCCATAGCAGGAGGAGTTTTAAGCGGTAAATATAACGGTGAATTTTACCCTGAAAATGCGAGATATTCGGACTATCTCACCAGTAAAAACATCCGCCTAAACTCTCAAGCCGCAAAGTTTGTAAATGAAAAATCACTCAAATCTACAGCATGCTACTTGGAGATAGCAAAAAAGCTTGAGATCTCTCCCGTGACTTTGGCAGTAGCCTATACAAAACAGTTTGATTTTGTAGCTTCAACGATAATCGGTGCAAGAAATGCTTATCAGATGGATGAGTCATTCGCTGCGTTAGGTGTGACTTTGAGTGAAGAGACCATGAGTGAGATAAAAGCGGTGCAGCAAGATATAATGTACCCAATGGGATGAGAGATGAAAAAGCTATACATTATCAGACACGCAAAATCAAGCCGTAGCGATGAGACGTTAGAGGATTTTGAGCGACCACTCAACAAAAGAGGCAAAGAAAATGCCCCGATGATGGGAAAAAGGCTCAAAGAAAAGGGCATCATGCCTGACATCATCATCTCAAGCCTCGCAAAAAGGGCGAAAAGAGAT
>CAIUZU010000074.1 GCA_903903705.1 uncultured Helicobacteraceae bacterium | reverse complement strand
ACTCTCATGAGATGAGGGAGATAAACAAAACTCACCGCAATATTGATAAAGATACTGATGTGTTAAGCTTTCCGTATGAAGATATGCCTATGAGTCCGCTTGGAAGTATAGTTATATCGTCTTTTTATGTTGAAGAAAAAGCAAAAGAGTTTGGACATACCATAGATGATGAGTTTGTTCTTCTCTTTATTCATGGTTTGCTGCATCTACTCGGATATGATCATGAAGTAGATAACGGTGAAATGAGAGAAAAAGAAGCCCAACTCATAAAAAAATTCAATCTGCCGCAAAGCTTAATTGTCAGAACAGAGGGTTAGTTCATTACTGTTTAATGTAGCCAAGTTCTAATAATTTATCATAGATCTCTGATACTATCTTTCCAGTGGCAGCGCCTCCGTGTCCACCGTGTTCTATCATCGCTACGACTACGTATTGAGGATTTTCATACGGGCCATAAGTTGTAAACCATGCATGTGAACGACTATAATAATCCATTTCATGTTCTAGTTCTCTATTTTTTATATTTTGTAAAATACCTACAACCTGAGCCGTTCCTGTTTTGCCTGCAATTTTAACCTTTGACTTTACATAGTTTACTGCCGTTCCGCCCGGTGCATTACAAACTTCATACATTGCTTTTTGGATAATCGGTAGGTTTTTTAACTCGTTTTCATCAAGGACTTCTTCAAATCTAGGTTTTACAATTTGCAATCCCAGTATATTTGCAAAGCGTGGATGAGGAAGTTTTCCAGTAGCCGTAAGGGCGGTAAATCTCGCCATCTGCATAGGCGTTGTTAAGAAGTCGCCCTGCCCGATAGAAGTATTTACGGTTTCACCTATATACCACGGTTGATTAAACTTTTTTTTCTTCCATTCGCGAGATGGAACAGTGCCCACAAACTCATTTGGAAGATCTACTTCAGTTTTTCTTCCAAGACCGTAGCGAATAAGTCCGTCACTCATTTTTTGAATACCGAGTTTAAGACTTCCTTTATAAAAAAAGTCATCACAACTCTCTCTTATAGCCTTTTTAATCTCTACAGAACCGTGTCCGTCTTTTTTCCAACATCTAAACACCCGTTGTCCAAGCGGCAGTGATGCGGTGCAGTAGGTATTCCAGTTTGGACCTATTTCCGGTGATGAAATATAGATAAGTCCGAGTCCCGTTTTAATTGTTGAACCTGGTGGATAGAGTCCATGAATTAGTTTATTTGTAAATGGTTTGTCTGGGCTTGTAGATAACTTTTCCCAAGTTTCACCGCTGATGCCGGAAACAAAAGTATTTAAATCATACTCAGGGAAACTGCTGGCAGATAATATAGCACCGTCTACTCCCATCACTATGACCGCACCTGATTTATTTTCAAAAAGTGATGAGATATATTTTTGAAGCTCTATGTCAATATTTAGTGTTAATTTTCTATCTTCTACAGCTTGTTCAATGGAAATTTCTTCCACTTCTTGATTATTGGCATTTACTTTTATTTCCCTTTTACCGGCTAAACCTTGCATATACGTATTGTAGTATTTTTCTATACCTGTTTTTCCCGTATAGCCTATTAGTTCTAAAAGTTTTTCCTCTTCAATTTCGCTTTTGTTTGCACGGGAAACATAACCGATTGAGTGCGATGCAATTTCTTTGTAAGGATAATGTCTTTTAGGAGAAGATATGATATTGATATTTTCTCTTAAATTTAATATGGAATATACAGGCATGATCTCTTCATAGGAAACAAATT
>CAIUZU010000073.1 GCA_903903705.1 uncultured Helicobacteraceae bacterium | reverse complement strand
CCAAAACTCTCGATATCTGAGTCAAAAAATTCAAACTCAACTATCTCTCCACTCTCTACATGAAGAGATTTAAAGCACTCAAGTATCTCACATGAGCCTCTTTTTTTAAGGTCTATTTTCATTATTCTACAGTGTTATAAGAGCGGTCACCTGCATCTCCAAGTCCGGGAATTATAAACTTATCGCCATTTAGCCGCTCATCAATCTGCGCAATGAAAATATCCACTTCCGGATATGCCGTGCTAACTTTTTCTAAACCCTCGGGTGAGCCGATAATGTTTAGCGTAATTATCTTCAGCGGTTCTCTGCTTTTGATAAGCTCTATCGCATCCATCATAGATCCGCCCGTTGCCACCATCGGATCTACCAAGATAACGGTTTTCCCCTTGCAATTAGGCAGTCTGTCATAGTAAAGAACACTTTTATGCGTAACCTCATCTCTCTTCATCGCCAAAAATCCTGCTGTTGCGCCGACAAGGAGATCTGTGGCACTATCAAGCATCGGCATACCTGCTCGCAAAACCGTTGCAACTATGATATTTTCTTCATCTATAGTGTCGTATTTCCCTTCACCTTGCCATGTCACTATGCTTTTTTGCACCAAAGGTTGCTCTTTTAACGCTTCATACATCAACTGCTTTGTAAGCTCTGCAACTATATGGCGAAAGCGAAGCGCATCACTCTTTTGATCTCTTAAATGGGTAATCAATGTTTTTGTAACGGGATTTGATAATTCGTAAACCACTGTTTTGCCTTGTAAAATGAAATAAGCTTTTGCTAAATTGTACTCTATTTTTTCAACAACTATTTATTTGTTTTTATTGAGAAAGTCAAAACTTGTACCTAGACTAACTTGAACTTATACAATATGAATGTTAATTTTGATAGAAGTATTTTGATTTATAAATAGTTTTGGTATGTAGAGGGATTTTTCAATTCTTTTTAATCAAACTCTTTTACCAAATCAATAAGCACATTTTCATTAATGCTCTCTATTTGTGATTTGTCATAGATAGTGAGTAGATATACCATCTCATCTACTTTCAAATAGTAGTAAATTCTATAACCTGCACTTTTGCCTCTGTTTTTATTGCTATTTGATAATCTAATTTTAAAGAGGTTGATTTTTATATTTGTAGCGGTTGCGTGGTACTCTTCAAAATTATTGACAAAATTTTCTAAATCACTTTTAAAAAGATTAAACTTTTTTGATAATTGTTTGGCTTGTTTGTCAAAGAGTGAAGATGTATCAAAGTTCACTAAATAACTTTTGAATAGAGTTTGTTTTGCCTTGCTTCACTTCATCTAAAGCTTGGTTTATATCATCTGCCATTTTATGCTCTTTTTTATAGAGCATTTTATGAAGAGCGTTTTTAAACTCATCTTGAACATTGATACCTTTTTTAACAATCTCATTATATAAACTATCTTCAACTTGTAAATGTATAGTTTGCATAAAAATCCCCTCGGTATAAACTTTGTAAAATTATAGCATTGTTAGTTCAATATTATCTAAGTAAATGTTTTTTATTTATCCGATAAGGGATAATGGGGACAAGCTACTTTTTGTAACCAGATTTGAAAGTTCATAAATCACTGTTTTGCCTTGTAAAATGAAATAAGCTTTTGCTAAATTGTACTCTATTTTTTCAACAACTATTTATTTGTTTTTATTGAGAAAGTCAAAACTTGTACCTAGACTAACTTGAACTT
>CAIUZU010000072.1 GCA_903903705.1 uncultured Helicobacteraceae bacterium | reverse complement strand
TTGTTTATAATGTCCGAGTTTACATTTAAAAATTTTTCAATTGTCGTATTTCTTTTAGAATCGTTAGCGTAAGGATTAATACCCTCTCGTCTTAGAAGCTCTGCTTTTTCAATTCTTTGTTGTATAAATTTATTATCAAAAATCAATACTGTTTCCTTTATTTTTTTTGGCAATTTTTACAGATTCCATAAATCTGCATAGAGTGATCTTGCATTTTAAAGCCTAGTTCATTTGCAATTTTATGCTGTCTCTCTTCTATCTGCTCATCAACAAACTCGGTAATGTTTCCGCATTGTGTGCAGATGAAATGATCATGGTGATGCTTAGCACCGAGTTCATATTTTTTTCCTTGTGCTCCGAAAGATAGCGATGTTACCATGTCAGACTCTTCCAAAAGTGAGAGCGTTCTATACACAGTTGCTATTCCGGTTTTTAAATCAGGGAATTTCTCTTGTATAAGATTATGAAGAGATTCCGGTGTTAGGTGCTCGTCAGAGTTATAAAGAGTTTCCAATATCACTTCTCTTTGAATCGTAAACTTTAGGCTGTTTTTTTTAAGCAACTCTTTAAAATTATGAAGTAATTGTTTGTATTCAACTGTTTTATCATTAAAATTGGTTGTAATTTCAGACATTATTTATTCTCCCTACTCGATAAATTTTGTTCAATGCTATCTTCTAGCTTTTTCTTTGTATCATCTAAAATTTTTAGTGTTGAACTTTGCAAAGCTTCTGTTGCGCTACCTTGCATCATTTCTGTACTTTTACTTATACTTTTATTAAGGTCTTCAGAGATCTCGATAGGATCAAGTTTCATAATTACACTTCCCGTCTCAACCAATATCGGAAATAGAACACTGTTTTTCATAACCGAGTCAATATTTGTTTTCATAGCTTTCATGTTTGAAGCCGCATATGCAATGACGGCAGCAATAAGAAAAAATTTACTAGCACTAAAGATAAAACCTAAAATTCTATCAAAAACACTCAGTCCGCTAATTGAGCTTAATTTTTTAAATATTATGCCGACTCCGACCATAAAGAGCCAAAATAGTATAAGCGTGATTAAAAAACCTGTAAAACTAACGGCAGCGCTGCTTTGGAGTTTAAAAATAGTTCCACTAATAAGTTGACCTACGCTCTCACCTACTCGAGAGGCTATAAAAATACCGCCAACAATTCCTAATAAGCCGAACAACTCTTTAAAAAATCCGTTTATAATCCCTTTAAGTCCTAAAAAAAGAACGATAAGAGATACAACAATGTCAAAGTAGCTAAATCCCATTACTTCATTACCTTAGATACCATGTTTTTGCCGTTATGCTTAGAAGCATATAGTGCCTTGTCAGCTCTTGATATAAGTGTGTCAGGCGTGTCATTTTGAATTAGTTTTGTCATTCCTATGCTTGCAGTAACCAAAATATTTTCACCCATGTAGACTAGTTTGTTAGAGCTAATAAGTTTTAAAATTCTATTTGCAATGGCTTCGCTCTCGTCATCATTGTTGCGATTTAGTATAACTGTAAACTCTTCCCCGCCAAATCTAAAGATTTTATCTCCCTCTTTAATAGTTTTTCTAAGTATATTTGAAATAAAGATTAAAATTTTATCGCCTGCAATGTGTCCGTACGTATCGTTGATAGTTTTAAAGTTGTCTATGTCAAGCATAATCGCATGCATTAAAGGAGTAGTTTTATTTGCACATACGCCGTCTAAGTATGAGATCAAAGCTCTTCTATTGAAGACTTTTGTAAGCGGATCTAGATTTGTAGTCTCTTCTAATGTTTTAACTTTTTCTGATAGCTCTGAAATTATTTGATTTGCTTTTTTTACTTCATGTGTCATATGAGACTGGATCTCACTAAACTTAGTTGTAAGAGTTTTTAGATCAATATGCTTATCGTTGCATTTTTGAAGTGCTTGCTCATTAAGTTGCGACAGCTCTCCAAATTTATCATTGGTGTTTTTGTAGGAGATCAAACTTTGTTTTACAAGCTCTTTGTATGAGTTGTTAAAGGCTGCTTTTGCATGTTCTATGGAGTCAATATCTTTATCATCAATATTTAAAACAACATCTATTGCATCTTTTAAATAGTTGACTACCTGAGATTTTGTCGCATTTTTTTCTGCATCAATGCGCTCTAGCAGGTTTTCATAAATTTCTTCAATAAGTGCTTTTAAATCGTTTTTTTCCATAATTGGCAATCCGTAAAAAATATT
>CAIUZU010000071.1 GCA_903903705.1 uncultured Helicobacteraceae bacterium | reverse complement strand
TGGAGTCTCTTTTCTTGAATCATCTGCTTCTGGTGCTGCGGCATTTATTTCTTTGATTTCGTTTTGGGGAGTTTTTTCTTCTTTTTGAGTATCACTAGCTGATTTAACAGGCATATTTGTCTCTTGCTTCGGTGCTTCTGCATGCTCACCGCTCATAATATAGTTCATTAAGCTCTCAGCTTCTTGCATAGTTACTGAACTGTTTGCCGATTTTATATCAATGCCCATGTCTGAGGCTTTTTTAACTACATCTTTAGAAGCTATTCCCAGCTCTTTAGCAATTTCGTGTACTCTAACTTTTTCTGTCATCAGTGATGATCTCCTTTAGTATGTTCGAAAATTTGTCCCTATCCCCACTTTTGCATTGCCGCATCAGTGCTTTTAAAACTTTTTTATCATCTTCAAGACAAATTTTACATATATAAAAACTTCTACCGCTACCTCTAAAAAGACTAAGTTGTGAATCTACGCACTGAAGTCTGATGAGATTGTTTTGCGTATCTCTTTGCCTACAAGATATACACATCCTAAGAGGTTGATTAAATTTTTTCGCCATTATATCCAAAAGTTCCTTGATTTGGTAAAAGATACAAACGAACTTATTTTTCTACAATAAGTCCGTCATTATCAAAATCTAATATTTTTACAGCAAATTCAGGGAATTTTAGACTAAGTTTATTTGCTATTGCAACTGAATCTTCATCATATACCATTGAAAAAAATGTAGATCCGCTTCCTGATAAAGTACTCATAAGTGCCCCGCTCTCATAAGCTATTTTTTGAACGTTAAAAAGCTCAGGCAACGTTTTCATTCTTGCTTTTTGATGAAATCTATCTTGAGAAGCCAATTTTAAAATCTCCCAATCTTCGTTGAAAAATGCAGCAACACTGAGTGCCGTGTGGGAGAGATTATAAACGGCATTCTCTTTCGAGTATGATTTTGGAAGGAGCGTTCTTGCTTTTGCAGTACTCATCTGCTTGTTTGGAATTACCACAACCGCTTTGATATAGTTGGGAAGATGCTTTTTTTGAGAGAAAACTTTACCTTTTTCAACTGTAGCAGCGTTAAAACCGCCCATTACGGCAGGAGTTATATTATCCGGATGTGATTCATATACAAGCGCATGATTAAGAATTCTTCTGTTTGAAACTTTAATTCCTGCAGCCTCATGTGCGCTTGCAATAGCACTCACTATTACTGCAGATGAACTTCCAAGACCTCTTGACATGGGTATTTGATTATAAAAAGTAAATTTAAAACTTTGCCTTTTTTTAGTCAACCTGTTGTAGTGCTCATTAAAAATACTGATAAAGAGGTTATTTCCTTTTAACTTCGGATTGTCCTCACCCTCACCTTTAATACTTACGCTGAAAAATTTTGACGGATGAAATTCAACTACATTTCTTAAATCAACTGCTAAGCCTAAAGAATCAAATCCTGGTCCAAGATTTGCACTGGTTGCCGGTACACTTACTGTCACTTTATTCCTATCCAACCGCTCCGATACCGTAAAGAGGTGCAGCAGTTGTGCTAAACTCACTATAATCAAGTACATCAGGCAGCATAAAATCCGCCTCCGGTGCTATTTCTAGTTTTTGAGTTTTTATTTCTGATGAAATTTTAACAAAAAATAGCTTTCCAATCGCTTTGATTGGCTGATTTTCATTAAAATAAAATGCATCTGTCGCAAAAAGTGGTATGTTTTTTAGTATGCTCATAGATTTTAAAAATATATATGCTATTTTTATCGCCATAAAACTGCCTGGACCATTGGCATAAAGAAGTTTTTTTATTTTATATTTTTTTGAGAGTTCTTCAAATATTTTTGGCAAAACATCAGAACTTTTTTCGTGAGTTTCAATGCTCTCTATCAATCTATTATCCTCATATATTCCGACTTTAATCGGAGAAGAGAGGGTAATAAATAGCAGATCTACACTCTTAGGCATACGCTTTTTCTAACTCTTTTGTTTTCTCATCAACAAGTTCTACAACTTCATAATTTTGTGCATCTTTTAAAAGTTCAAGGGTTAATTTATGGTTAAGGTCATGACTTCCCGCCATCGCTTCATAATTTCCTACAAAGTTCATACCGATAAGTGCCATATCCCCGATTGCATCAAGAATTTTATGTCTTACAAACTCGTCAGAGTATCTAAGTCCCTCAGGATTTAAAACCTTTTTTTCATCCAAAACAACAGCATTTTCGAGTGATCCGCCAAGGGCAAGACCTTTTGAGCGAAGGTACTGAACTTCATGTAAAAAACCAAAAGTTCTAGCTCTTGCTATCTCATCTTTATAGTTTTGCTTTGTAAAATTCAGGACATACTCCTGTTTTTGTATAACAGGATGCGGAAATTTAATAGTAAAACCATATTTTAGATCCGGTGATGGAGATAATTTTACGTACTTATCGCCCTCTT
>CAIUZU010000070.1 GCA_903903705.1 uncultured Helicobacteraceae bacterium | reverse complement strand
CCACACACACGCTACCTCGATGAAGTCATGCGCGGTATATATGATTTGGAGAGATTGTCTCGCAGGCTTATTTTAGGAAAACTTCACCCGTTTGAGATGAACCACATCTATGACTCGATGACAAGCCTAAAAGAGCTGATGCAATATTCTAAAAAACATAAAATTCAAAAAGCCACTTTTCATGAGAGCGAAGTAGATGAGTTTTTAAGAGACATCTCAAAAAGCATAGATCTAGACATTTCCCGCCGTTTTACAAATGCAACCATTGATGAGAACTTTTTGATGAGCGGCGTAGATGAAGCGATTGACACTTTGACAAAAGAGAGCAGAGTTATTCTTGTCGCATTTGAAGATATTATGGCGAAGATTGAGCTTCTCTTGGAGAGCGCAAATGCAAACAGCACAAACTCTTTAGTGACTCTTGGGCTTCTTGAAAAAGAGGGATACTATGTCTCTTTGAGCAAAAACAGGTTCTCCATGATAGAGTCTGAGTTTTATAAACATGAGGATTTTAAAGGGTTTGTAGTTAAAAAACTGACAAACAATGTAAAAATAACATCCGATTTTACGGACAGTTTATCGGATAAACTGATGAAAAACCGCCGTAAAATCATCTCTCTTGCAAAAGATAGATTTATCTCCCTTCAAGGCGTATATGAGAAAAGATACGCTCTGCTTTTTGACCGTGTTATAGGTTATGTTGCAGATTTGGACGTAGGTGTAGGCTCATCAAAAGCGGCACAGATGTATAAACACTCAAGACCGATGATAGTAGATGTTGCAAACGATGAAAACTTTATGCAGATTATGCAGCTTCGCCATCCGCTCATAGAGATCCAGTCTCAAAGCGGCATCTATGTTCCAAACGATATCGTAATGGGAAATCGTACATATATGGATCTGCCGCATCCAAAGAGCGTTATGCTGGATCTTAGCGTACATGACTCTCATGATATAAACGGAGTTCTGCTTTATGGGATAAACTCAAGCGGAAAATCATCACTCATGAAGAGTATAGGTCTAAGTGTTCTTATGGCTCAAGCCGGCTTTTTTGTAGCTGCTTCGGTGCTGAAATTTTCTCTTTTTGATTCGCTTTTTACAAGAATAGTCTCAAGAGACAACCTTGCCAAAGGGCTATCTACTTTTGCGGTTGAGATGCTCGAACTTAAAAATATTTTTAACCGTGCAACGGCTCGCTCACTTATACTCGGAGACGAGATCAGTCATGGAACGGAAACGCTCTCCGGTGTGGCGATAGTCTCAAGTGCCATCATAAAGCTCTCTTCGCTTCGCTCCATTTTTCTCTTTGCCACACATCTGCATCAGCTCTCAACCATGCAAGAGATAAGAAATCTTAAAAATGTCGTAGATCTACACTTAAGCGTCGAATATGACGCACAACTCGACAAGCTTATATTTAACAGAGTTCTTCAAGCAGGCAGCGGAAGCAGTATTTATGGACTTGAGTTTGCAAAATCGCTTCACATGGATAGTGAATTTTTAGATATCGCAAATAAAATCCGCAAAAGACTTGCAAAAGATTTTGATGAACTGGAACTTCTTGTAAAAAAGAAAACAAGCAAATATAACAAAGATCTCTACCTTACAAAATGCGTGATTTGCGGAGCTATTGCCGAGGATGTTCACCACATAAGCCATAAATCACTGGCAGATAGCAGCGGCTTTATAGGTCACTTTCATAAAGACGCAAAACACAACCTTATTCCACTATGCAAAGAGCATCATAAAGAGATACATGAGGGCAAAATAAAAGTGGATGGTTTTGTTATGACAAGCAGCGGTTTGGAGTTAAAATACGAAGAACAACTTACTAAAAAAAATAAAAAGATTATCGAGCCAGAGATAAATGAAGCCAAAAATCAAGAAGAACCCAAAGGGTTTACTCTTGATGATTGGTAGTTAAACTCTATTTTGCAGTTTTTAACTTTTGCTTTAAGATGATTTTTCCTGCCTCAACACCCGGTTGGTTGTAGGCATCTATGTACATAAATTTGGCACATACCGATGTTAATAGCTCATACTCATACATCAAACTTGCGATACTTCTCTCGCTTACGCTATCAATCGTCATAACATCGCATGGAATATCATGAAGATTATTAATACACTCTATCGTCGCATCCGCTTGTTTATTTATAAGCGATGAGAACTCTATATTATCAAGATAATCAAGCTCTTCAAGCCCTTCAAGTTTTATCTGAGGGATTACAAGATTGTTATCAAAATGTTCCACTTTTATAACACTAAGAGTTTTATCTCTTCTGCCCTCGACGATAAGTTGTAAAAAGGAGTGTTGATCTATAGGTCCGATAATCCCGATAGGAGTAAGACCCTGTTTTGTTCCATCAACATCAATTTTACCTAAACTCTCACCCCATAGCTGAATGTACCACTTGTTGAATCCCTCTAGTCTTGATGAGTAGGAAAAAACTACGTTGATATTAAAACAACTTTTATTTTCTACAAAAAATCTTGCTTTTTTAACTACTCTTGAGTATGTTTCCCCTTGAGCAAAAAATGAGTCATGCACCTCTTTTGTACCGGCTAGAATTTTATCTATATCTATACCGACAATAGCAAGAGGAACAAGCCCTACCGCACTAAAAACAGAAAATCTTCCGCCTACATTTTTAGGTATATCAAAACTTTTTATATCGTTTGCTTTCGCATACGCATTTAACTTAGAGTCACTCTCTGTTATTACGAGAGTATTGTTTTTATCGCACTTAATTAAAGAATTTATATATTTGAAGATGGAGATCGTCTCAACCGTCGTGCCTGATTTGGATATTACTATAAAAAGCGCATCGTTAAGGTCTATTCTCTCTATTTTTGATTTTATATCTATGGGATCCGTAGTCTCTAAAAAGTAGAGTTTTTTACTTAGTTTCTTAGAATGTTTTAAAAATTTATAAATAGCATAAGTGCCAAGCGTACTGCCGCCTATACCCATTACAACTATATTTTTTTGCTTAACTTGTGAAGCATACTCTTTATAAGCAGAAGTATCACAAGAAGCGAGATTATAGTAACCTATAAACTCTTTCTCTTTTGCAATTTGACCAAAAACATCTTCATCTGAAATCGTCGGATTAAAATTGTCTTGATACTGCATTTTATGCCTTGCTTTTTTTATAAAAGTAGTTTGTTGCCTCTACAAATCCATCAACACTTCCACAATCAAATCTTTTGCCATTAAATTTGTAAGCAATTACTTTACCTTGCTTGGCTTGTTCTAAAAGGGCATCTGTTATTTGAATCTCTCCGCCTTTTCCCGGCTTTGTCTCTCTTATGATATCAAAAATATCTGGTGTGAGTATATATCTTCCGATAATAGCCAAGTTTGACGGTGCATCTTTAGGTTCAGGTTTTTCGACCATGTTTGTGACACGCATCAAATCATCTGCGATAAATTCACCCGCTACCACACCGTACTTATTTGTATCTTCAAGAGGCACCTCTTCAACAGCCACAATAGAACACTGATATTTTTCATATAGTTTTACCATTTGCGTTAAAACAGATTCGCCGCCGTTATTGTCGCATAAGTCATCTGCTAAAACAACCCCAAACGGCTCATCTCCTATAAGCGTTTGCCCCGTCAAAATAGCATGACCCAAGCCTTTCATCTCAACTTGTCTCGTGTAACTGATAGTGCAATTTTTAACGATATCGCGTATCTCTTTCATGAGTATCTCTTTAGAAGTTCCATCTATCTGATGCTCAAGCTCATACGATCGGTCAAAGTGGTCTTCAATCGCACGTTTTCCACGACCTGTAACTATAGCCATAGTGTTCATTCCTGCTTCTCTAGCTTCTTCTACACCGTATTGTAAGAGCGGTTTTGTAAGGATAGGAAGCATCTCTTTTGGTATAGCTTTTGTAGCCGGAAGAAATCTAGTTCCGTAACCCGCTGCAGGAAAAAGACATTTTTTAATTTTTGTAGTATTTTGTGGCATTGTAAACCTTTATTTTTAAATTTTTAATTTATATACTTTTGCGTGAGGCGTTAAAATAACCTCTTCAAATAGCATTTTATCATACTCTTCTAAAACCATCAACTGAATATATAGCGAATTATATGTTTTTTCGTCAAGAACTAAAAAAGTATTATAGTTTGACATGTAAACTACATTTATTGCTGCCGCATGGTTTAGCAGTTGTATATTTTTTTGAAGCTTCATATCTTTATCATAAGTAGTCTGGACAAATCTTTTTACAGGTACACTCTCCTTGCCTATTGTTACAGTTTTCTTCTGTAAATCAAATAAAATCCCCTGCCCAAGATTGACTATATTTTGTTCTTGCTTAAATGTTTTAGCTGCATAAAAAATAAGCTGATTTTCCACTGCACCGTTCATCAAGTTTATATTTGAAAAGATAGCGACGGTTGGGTAAATATCTAACATTCTAAAAGGGAGATAAAAGTAGATATCTCTGCTTTTTTGAGGCAGTTTCATATCTGTTTGAAGTAAGAGCAAAAAGTCGTTTGTGTCGTTAAATCCGTACTCTTTTGTCATCTGCTCGATATTTGAAAATATACTTAGATTTTTATCTGAGGATTTGAATGTTTTTTCGGTATATTCAACATCAAGCCGTGCCATTTTTGAAGCTGTTTGCTGAGGATTTGTAAGCATAAAACTAACCGGAAAATTTACATCTCCGTCATGCTTTCCACCGTCCGTCAATGTTTTTACGTCACTATAGTATCGAAGCGGATATCCGTAATCCCACCAAGAGATTACATAATCCTCCCTTTGTGCTATATTTTTTAACTCATCTAAAACTTTTACCTCATCCGCATTAAATACCGTCGGAACTTTGTACTCACGTACATGGGCAATGTTTGGGTACAAAATGGCTAGTGTAAAGGCGGTCATACTTAAAATTTTCAGTCTATTCGTCGGCATAAAGCGTGCGATTTCTGTAATCAAAAAAGCAACTCCAAAGGCTAACACAGGCACTGCATATATGGTAAATCTAAGTCCTCCGACAGAAGCTAAAAAACCAAGTCCTATAAGAGGAAGACCAAAAAGCATTACTTTATGTCTGTAGGCTAAATAGACAAATCCTCCGATTGATAGCACAAAAGTAACTATATGCCCGCTTATACGGCTTGCAAATGTCTCAAACGGTATCTGCCCAGCTTCTCTAATCGTCTGCATGACAGAGTAAAAGTGAAGTCCCATCCCCTGCTCGCTTATACTCACGGCATCTTTAAAGACATAGAGTTTTAAAAGAGCCCAGATCGGTTCAAATCCACCTGAAGCAAAAAAGAGAGCAAGTGAAGCGACTAAAATGTGGTAAATATACCTCTCAAATCGCTCTTGTTTAAAGATATAAAAAATTGCCAAAACCAGAGGAAACCGTATATATCCGTCAAGATTTAGCATGGCAAACATCATAAGTGCCAAAAGCTTATAGTTGTAAAGGTTTTTTCTATCAAAGATGAGAGCATAAAGAAGAATAAGACCAAAAAATGAGAACTCTAGAGAGTAACTTTGAGGATACCACCATCGATAGACCAAGATATCAAGTGCAGTAATGAGAAGATATTTATCCTCATTTGTTTTTATCGCCCAGATGATAGACCAGAGCAGAAACATCGGCAGAACTATGTTTAACATGTCGGTATCATAGTAGCCGATCATAGTTCGGTTATAGTAACTGTTTGCAATACTAGCCAAGAGTGCGGCAATAAGACCCATCTCTAAATTTTTTAAATTTTTTGCAATAAGAATTATCGGCACTACAACTAATGAGCCTAAAAATGCAGGCATAAAAAATATAACAGTCTCAAAAGAGAAAGGCAAAACAGTTGCAAAAAAAGCACTCAGCCGTGAAGCAGCAGAGTCAATGGGAGATAAATCGTTTTTTTGACTTACGCCGCTTAAAATGTCTCTTGCACCCTCTGCAAAGTAGTAGCCGTCATTCGTATTTATCATAAACTGGGAGTTAAACATAAACGGCTCATATCCGCTAAATTGGTAATACCAAATCAGACGAACGGCAACTGAAAACGCAAATGCAACCGCAATATAGAGAAGCGTTAACTTTGTCTCTTTTTCTTGCTCATTCTTCGCTCGATGACATGTAGTGAGTGTGCTCAAACTTTAGCCTTTAGTTATATCTCGTTATATAGACTATCTCTCTCAACGGGAGTAAAACCGCTGTTTTTGATAAGCGCTCTAAACTCTTCTAGTTTCATTCCGTTTGCGCTCTTTGCACCTGCGGCTGAGTTTATAGACTCTTTCTCAATTGTTCCATCCAAGTCGTTTGCACCGAACTCCTGAGCGACAAGAGCCAAACCTACCGTTGAAGTTACCCAGTATGCTTTTATGTTTGGCACATTATCTAAAACTATGCGGCTTATCGCCATAGTTTTTAAAATCTCGTTTGCCGTTATGGGATCTTTTATATTTAAGTAGTTGTTCTCTTTTTGGTAAACAAGCGGGATAAAGCAGTTAAAACCGAGCGTTTTGTCTTGAAGCTCTCTGATACGCATCATGTGATCTATGCGGTTTGCACGGCTTTCAACATGTCCAAAAAGCATCGTAACATTACTTTTTTTGCCTCGCTCATGCCACTTTTGATGGATTTCAAGCCACTGAGCGGATGTAACTTTACCCTTGCAGATATAATCACGTACCTCTTCATCAAAGATTTCAGCACCGCCGCCCGGCATAGAATCAACACCGTACGCAACCATCATGTCGAGTATTTCGTCATAGCTTTTGGAGTAATGGCGTGAAAGAAAATCTACCTCAGCAGCGGTAAGAGCCTTTACATGTAGATGAGGATATGCGGCTTTTATCTTTTTAAAAACTTCCAGATACCACTCTAAACCCGTATTTGGATTGTGTGCCGAGACGATATGAACCTCTTTTATATCTCTTGAGGTTGCATCTTCCACAATAGAGAGTATCTGTTCATGCGTCATCGTATACTGATTTGGATTTTTTCTTGTCGCACTGTAGGCGCAAAATTTGCAAACATCCGCACAAACATTTGTCGGGTTTATATGGCGGTTGATGTTGTAGTATGTTTTTTTGCCATGTTTTTCTTGTCGAATACCATCTGCCAAAGAGCCAAGCTCAAAGAGATCCATCTCGTAAAGAGATGAAGCCTCATCAAAACTGATACGTTCTCCTGCTAAAATCTTATCTTTTACACTCATATCTATTTTAGAGCCTCAAATTTCTCTAAATCATGAAGTTGTTCCCATGGATAATCACTCTGTCCAACCTGTCCGCGAGCTGCAACATCCGCATATAAAAAAGTGTCTTTCGATGGATGATCCAAATTGAATTTTCTCGTAATCCAGTTTGGAGTCAAAGGAAAGTTATTTAACACAAACTCTGATAATTTATCATCATCTAATCCGTTTATCACAGTTCCGTAAGTGTCAACCGCAACTGAAGTAGGACTGGCAACTCCGATTGCATAAGAGATCTGAACCAATGCTTTTTTAGCAAGTCCTGCTGCAACGATATGTTTTGCAATGTAGCGTGCCGCATAAAGTCCGCTTCTGTCTACTTTCGTGTAGTCTTTTGAGCTTTGCGCTCCGCCGCCGATTGGTGCGTAACCACCGAAACTATCGACGATGAGTTTTCTGCCCGTCAGTCCTGAATCATGCAGTGATGAGTGCGATACATATTTTCCAGTCGGATTGATATGAATGATACAGTCGTTTTTATTGTAAAGCTCGCTTGGAAGCCCTGCATCGTCTATCAATTCTCCTATAAGTTTTCTGACCGTGATGATATCCATCGTATTTACACATGGAGCAGATACTACGATAGTGTGGATTTTTTGCGGTTGGCACTTCTCAAAGTTCTCTTTTTTGCCGTAATCCATAGTCACTTGAGTCTTGATGTCAACTCCGAGTTTAGAGGGATTCTCTTTGGCAAAGTTATAAACTTTTTCCATTAAAACCCTTGCAAAAGTGATAGCACTCGGCATGTAGTTTTTTGTCTCGATGTCGGCATAACCAAACATTATCCCCTGATCACCAGCACCTGTTTCGCCGTCTTCTTGGTCAACGCCTTGGTTGATATCGGGAGATTGTGCATTTAAAAGCACTTGAAGCTCTATATCTTCAGGATGCAGACACTCCTCTTTTGTAAAGTACGGATTTCCGTCATAACCTATGTTTACAAGCGCATCATGAACAATTTTTTTATAATCTTCCGTCGTAACTCTTGTTTTTGAAGTCACCTCTCCACCGATTACTATGTGCTTTCCTGCAACAAAAACCTCTGAAGCAACCCTTGATTTCGGATCTCCGATGATTAACTTATCGACTATGCTATCTGCGATAATATCCGCACATTTATCGGGATGTCCCGGACTAACTACTTCACTTGTAAACAAATACATTTATTTCCTTGAATTATTATCAGCCTGCAGAGATGCCTCTTTGCAGACTAGTTTGAAAAACACCTTTTAATTTTGGCTTATGAAACTAAACCAGGCGCTCTCCACATTGAAGTCGTAATATTATCATCTACTAACTTTAATTGGACTTCGTAAGCTTTCTCAAACTTGACCCGTATCTCATCATAAATCTTTTTATTCTCTAAATTTGGCTCATAAACTCTATCCCAAACGACTAGTTTTTTTGCTGCCTCGCTAATATTTTTATAAATTCTTATACCTACTCCTGCCGCCATTGCAGCCCCTAAAGCCGTTGCTTCACTAACTTTGGGGATGACAACTCTGCATCCTGTCACATCGGCGACTATCTGCGACCAAAGAGAACCCTTGCTTGCACCACCTGCAAAAACAATTTCACTTATATTCACACCTGAAAACTCTTTGATTTTATCAAGATTTATGGCGGATACTATAGCCGCATTTTCTTGCAAACTTCTAAACATTGATGCACGGTTGCAAGTCTCTGGGTTTATACTAAGGTTTAAAAAACTGGGAGCTGCATGGTACCATTTTGAGTACTTCATGCTGTCTGAGAAGATGGGCAAAATACCGTATGAGCCGACGGGAACTTTTGAAGCTTTCTCTTCCATAATTGCATATACATCAACACCCTGCTCTTTTGCCTCTAGCTTCTCCATATCGCAAAAAGCATCTCTAAACCATCTCATGACAAGACCGCTAAAAAATGTAATCCCCTCCGCTTGAGAGAGGTTTGGGATAACATGCGGATTTACTCTTATGTTCATGTCAAGTGGCGGAGGCGTATTTTTGTCTATATTTACAACCTGTTGCCAAAAAGAGCCGCCCAAAATCGCAACTTGTCCAACATCCACAACACCTAAACCAGCACATCCAAGCTGAACATCGCCGCCACCCATCACAACTTTTGTGTTTTGCGACAATCCGGTAACTGCACATGCCTCTTTTGTAACACTTCCCATAAGTGTTCCCACTTCCAAAACTTCAGGAAAGATATCATCCTTTAAACCGACTCTCTTTGCCATTTCGCCGACCCAATCACGATTTTTTAAAGAAAATATCCCGGTTGTCCCGCCGTTACTCGGATCAGTGGCGACAACTCTGCAAAGTCGAGCCAAAATCCAATCCCCAATCATAGATATTTTTGCCACTCTCTCATAAATCTCTGGTCTGTTGTTTTTTAACCACAAAATTCGCGGAATTGCCCCAAGTGCAAAAGTCTGCCCAGACTCTTTGTAAAACTCCTCTTCAATGCCCTTAAAGTTCTCTTTTAGATACTTAACCTCTTTATCCGCCCTTGCATCGACATTGGCAACCGCCCAAAGCTCATTGTCGTCTCTATCATAAAGCACTATCCCCTCACGCATACTCGTTGCACTAAGAGCTGCTATATCCTCACCGCTCAGATTTGCCGCCTTAAGCGACTCTCTTATACACTCACTCACAAGAAGCCAGTTTGCAGCAAAATCAAAGCTCATAGAGTTTGGCACATTCGGCTCTTCAAGATGAGTCCACTCTTTTTGCGCAACACTTATCTGATTTCCTTGAATGTCAAAAATAACAGCCCTAACACTCCCAGTTCCTGCGTCTATTGCCATTAAGTATTTCATATCATTCTTTCCTAAAATCTAAAATTCGGTATGTTTCTTTTGTCTATATTATTTTGGCAGTAATAGTATAATTATTTGGTATATTTGTAAAGAGCGTATGTTTTACGAAGCATTTATTTTAAAGTTTTAATCATTTAAATTAACATTTTCAGTGTTCGCTTATTTAGATAATAT
>CAIUZU010000069.1 GCA_903903705.1 uncultured Helicobacteraceae bacterium | reverse complement strand
TATATTTTTTTGCAAATTTCCTGCATTATTGGAGATTTTAATGTAAACTGAAGAGGCATCTTCTTCAAAAAGTATATCTATTTTTCCGTCTGGTATGTTTTTGTCGACAATAGCCTCTTTCGCATTTGTCATTATATTTATCACTGTTTGAATTAGCTCATCTTTAAAAGTATTTATTTTGAAGTCTATGCGCTGATTGCTGATGCTTATATTAATATTTTTATCAAGATACTGCTCTTTAATTTCGTCAATAGCTTCTACTACCGATGCTGTCATACTGAATTCCTTTTTTTGCTTAGATTTATCTAAAAAATTACTAAAAATAGTAATTGTATTAGAGAGATAACTAACTTGTTGATTGATGGAATGTAGTCTATCTCCTAATTTATTTTTATCTAACTCATCCATTATCAAATCAAGCTCGATATTATTAGAAATCATGCCGATAGAGCTTATGGGTTGTCTCCACTGATGTGCAATCATTGAAATCATTTCTCCCATTGCGGCTAGCCTTGATTTCGCTTGAAGCTCCAATGATTTTGCTTGAAGTTCAGTTATATCTATGCATGTAGCGCTATAACCGATTAATCTTTCTCTAATATACATAGGAGAGATAATACTATTTAGTGAATAGGAAGAACCGTCTTTTTTTCTGTTGGTTATTTCACCTTGCCATTGTCGAAGCGACTTTAAAGCACTCCACATTTCTTTATATAAAACAAGGGATGTATCAGGATGTTTTAAAAGAGAATGAGTTTTACCCACTAGCTCATTTTTTGAATATCCGCAGATTTTTTCGAATGGTTTAGAAATATATGTAATAATGCCATTTTCGTCTGTCTCCGAATAAATAATGTCGTTATCTATCATCTCTTTTTTTGCAGCTAATTCTCTTTTAATAAACAAAGAAGTAGCAACACCATCAGTTTTTTCCAATAGTTTATTTATATCAAGCGGCTTAGCTATAAAACCTTCAATAGAAAGCTCTATAATTTTTTCTAAAGCAAGAGCACTTTCAAAGCCTGTTGTGATAATAACAGGAATATTACACCCATCTTTTCTTATTCGTCCCAGCATTTCAATGCCGTCTAAAACAGGCATAACTAAATCTGTTATAATAATATCTATATCACTTTTATGCTCTTTTAAAAGTTCTAAAGCATCTTGACCGTTATAGGCAAGATAGATTTTATGAAAATATTTTTCTATACTTTTTAGAGTTGTTTTAGCAAGAAATTTACTATCTTCAACATACAAAACCGTTATAGACTTAAGCTTATCGTATTTTTGCAAGTTATGACCCTACTTAATTTCTCTTGCCATATCATCAAGAACGTCAAATAGTTCTTTTGATGCTTTTTCGGCTGAGCTAAATGCTAAAATAATTTTGTCAGAATTTGTAGTTATTCCCTCTTCAATATATTTAGGAACAGATCTCACATTTTCGTGGACAGTTTTATGAATCGAATCAATCTTAGTATAAGATAGCGTTTTACCAAATACATTTTTGCCTTCATTTGTATACCATTTTCCAAATCTACAACTAAAATGGTCAGAGAATGTAAAACTATGATCGTCTTTGAATACTGCATCGTATCCGTTAAATTTAAATACGATATGATCTAGTTTGGCAAGATTAATAAACATTTCAGTAGAAACTTCTTTATTATTTTTTTGAATTTGTTGAGCGCTACTTACGAGTAGTTTTAAACTTTCTGTAAATGTAGTAAGTTTTTCAAGAGACATTGAAACTTCACTATTCATTTCATTTGAAAAAACTTGCATTTCAACACTGTTTTGTTTTAAAAGATTAATATTTAATTCAACTTCATTTGTTGCTTTTTGAGTGCGTTCCGCAAGTTTTCTTACTTCGTCAGCAACAACGGCAAATCCTCGACCGTGTTCTCCTGCTCTTGCAGCTTCTATCGCTG
>CAIUZU010000068.1 GCA_903903705.1 uncultured Helicobacteraceae bacterium | reverse complement strand
GGCTTTTTCGATTTTTCTCTTATAAATTCATCCCTGATAAGAGTAAATTTTTCTCCGCATCTAAGCTCACAACTCTTTGGAACTAGGTTCTTGTATTTTTTCTCGTTAGCGTAAATATTATGGTTTAAAAGTATATCGCAGTGATGTTTTTCGTATGTGTCATCAAGAGAGAAAATTTTTAGTGTCGGGTTTTTGCGCTTTAGCTCTTTTTCATACTCTGCATCAATGGCGTAGTGATCGATAACAATGAGTTCAATAGACTCTTTTTTGATGAGATCCGACAACTCTTCTATCTCATTGCTTTTTAAAAGCTCTAGTTTATAACCTGATTCTATGATTTTATGGTTTATATTTCCCTCTAAATCTTGTGAGGCGAAAGTGACATTATCGCCATTAAACTGCTTCGCAAGAACCAAATCACGCATTACATGACCCGTACCCATGATGCTTGATGAATCAGCTCTTATGAGGATATTCATTTTAGTGGGCTATGCTACCAAATCTTACTAAAGTCAAATGTAATTGTCTTGCCACACTCTTGTATCTCAAACTCTACGCTCTCATCGCTTGCATCTGCTATTTTTATATATCTTCCCTCATGAAGTCTGTAAACCTTTGCCATGTTCTCATCGGGATTGACGATGATATAGTACTCCACACCCTCTTTTTCATAGATATTAAATTTTATACCCGTATCTTTTTTGGCGGTGGATTTTGAGAGAACTTCAAAAATGATTTTTGGTGCTTTTGTGATGTAGGCTTCGTTTTTTGGTTTATGACAAATTACGCTGTTATCTGGCTGGAGAATTGTGTCTTCGCTTATTTTCCAGTCGATTGGCAAAAGTGCTTGACAAGCTTTGCATCCATCAAGTGCTTCATCCAAATAGCGACCAATTTTATTGCTAATACTCTGATGCTTTATCATCGGAGCAGGACTCATAGCGTATGCTACACCATTTATCAACTCCCAATTACCCTCCCAAAGTTTGTACTCTTCATAAGTGTAGTACGGAAAATCTTCAAGTTTCAGCTCACCCATAAGCAACTCCTCTGTTTTGGTTTATCTATTGTACTGGATTTTTGTTAAAACCTCATACATAAGCTCCGCTCTCTCCCAGTCTTCAAGTGTGTCAATATCTTGAACTAAATGACGAGGTAAAATAACTGGGATACTGTCTTTGGAGAACATTATCTCATTTGATGTTTTGCCCAGTTTTGTCCAGTAAAACTGCCCTGCATCTTGATATGCTTCTTCTAAATCTTGACTTCTTGTTTGGTAATTTTGCGGCCAAAACATTTCGCATCTGCCGTTTTTGTCGAGTTTAAATGTTCTTTGAATCGGAAAGGGCATAGTAGTCGCAGAAAAAGCGTTGATGGCATCTGAATTTTTAAGTGCAACAAATCCCTCTATGAGATACTTCGGCTGTAAAAGCGGAGCAGTAGCGTAAATAGTGCACTCATAGTCATATTTTTCGCCTCTCTCTTCAAAGTACGATAGAGCATGGTCAATCACATCTTTTGTATTTGTAAAATCATCACTGAGTTCTTTAGGTCTTATAAACGGAACCTCCGCACCATACTTTTTGGCAATAGAGGCTATCTCTTCATCGTCCGTCGTAACTATGACTTTATCAAAAAGTTCTGATTTCAGTGCTGCTTCTATGGAGTAAGCAATAAGCGGCTTGCCATGAAAGAGTTTGATATTTTTACGAGGAATTCGCTTGCTTCCGCCGCGTGCTGGGATAATGGCTATGCATTTTTCTTTCATTAAAAACAGCTTCCTCTATGTGAATACTTACCCAATACTTCTAAAAAAGTATCCGCAACAAACGAAGCATCTTCTTGTGTCATCTTTTGATGACATGGAATCGAAATTTCGCTTTTGTAAAAATCATCTGCAACTTGCAATGAGAT
>CAIUZU010000067.1 GCA_903903705.1 uncultured Helicobacteraceae bacterium | reverse complement strand
GCATTATAATATCGGGTATTACTTGATATTTCCAATCAATGTAAGAAACAATTAACCCTATTAATATAAAAAAATATAATAATACCACCGATTAAACCTTATAACTTTTTCTAATATCTAATTTTTCATGCAACAATTATATATCAGGTTTCTTTATATTAATTTAACCCAAATTCCTAATCAAGAAATGGGATAATAATTGCTAGATCTATAAGAAAAACTTGTGACAGATGTATTCTTATGGAAAAGAACATAATAACAATATTTTGTTTAGCAGATGATATATTAAAAACAATTGGTCAAAAAGATGATATTTGTGCGAAGATTTGTAATGCAGAGATATTAACAATAGGTGTTGCTAAAAAATATTTGCCTGCGATGAAAGGCGGGTTCAATAGTTATGTCTGAGTTATTTTAAATTATAATTCTTATGCAAATAGAAATAAAATTTTGCGGTGTAATAAAAAAACGAGTAGACGAAACCATTAAACTTAAGATTGTTTATAAGAAATTTCACACATGTAATCATGTGCGAAAAATAGAAAATTACTTGCGAGTGTGTCTTTTTCTTTCACTCTCTGTTAAGAATTTTTTGCGAATACGAATACTTTTTGGTGTTATTTCAAGCAATTCATCATCTTCAATCCACTCTAATGCACGTTCTAATGACATATCACGAGGCGGAATAAGTTTAATAGCTTCATCTGCACCGCTTGAGCGAACGTTTGACTGAGCTTTTCCTTTGATAGCATTTACAACAAGGTCATTTGAGCGAGAGTGTTCTCCAACTATCATACCTTCGTAAACTTTAGTTTGTGGTCCAATGAAAAGAACACCGCGATCTTGGATGTTAAATAGTGAATATGCAAGCGTTTCACCATTTTCCATAGATACAAGTGCGCCGTAAGTTCTTGACTCAACGCTGCCGCTATATGGACGGAACTCTAAAAATGAATGATTCATTATACCTTCACCCTTAGTGTCAGTTAAAAATTGTCCACGGAATCCGATA
The DNA here is from genome assembly GCA_903903705.1 of uncultured Helicobacteraceae bacterium. Classification (GTDB taxonomy): domain Bacteria; phylum Campylobacterota; class Campylobacteria; order Campylobacterales; family Sulfurimonadaceae; genus Sulfurimonas. The sequence continues at coordinate 1,611 of CAIUZU010000067.1, read as the reverse complement.
AGCGCACGAGCCGGAATCTCAAACTCGATTCTTTGGAAACCTTGCCCCATTGGAACCATAGATTTCATCTCAGCTTTACGCTTACCAAGTTTTTCAATTACTGCACCGCTTAAATTTTCTGGAACATCAATCACTAAATGCTCAAATGGTTCACACTTAACACCTTCGATTTCTCTAACGATAACTTCCGGACGAGATACGCCAAATTCATAATTTTCACGACGCATATTTTCAGCCAAAATAGTAATTTGTAGCTCACCGCGTCCTGAAACTTTAAATTTACCCTCACCTACAACCTCAAGTTTCATAGCGACATTTGTCGTCATTTCAGCTTCAAGTCTGTCTTTTAGTTTATTTGAAGTAACATGTTTTCCCTCTTGACCGGCAAGTGGTGAATCATTTACAGAGAAAATAACTGTAAGTGTCGGCTCTTCAATGTGCATAGGATCAAGCGGCATTGGGTTTGCAGGATCACAAATAGTATCTCCAACATCAACAGTCTCTAAACCTGCGAATGCAACGATATCTCCAGCTTCAGCCTCTTGAATTTCCATACGGTTAAGACCATGAAAACCGATAAGTTTAGAGATTTTTCCTTTTACTAGTTCGCCATCGGCTTTCGCTAGCATAACATTGTCACCTTTTCTGATAACACCGTTGAAGATACGAGAAATACCAATCTTACCGACATAGTTGTCATAGTCAAGTGTAAATACCTGTGCTTGAGTATGATTTTCTCTATCACCCTCTGGCTCAGGAATATGCTTTAAAATAGTTTCAAATATACATTCGAAGCCGCCATCTGGATCAGACATATCAAGTTTAGCTATACCATCACGAGCAGCTGCGTAAATAATCGGGAAATCTTGTTGATCATCAGTTGCGCCCATAGCAGCAAAAAGGTCAAACATTTCATCAACAACACGTTCTGGATCAGCTGAAGGTTTGTCAATTTTGTTAATTACAACGATTGGTTTTTTACCAAGTGCCAACATTTTTTTAACAACAAATTTTGTTTGAGGCATAACACCCTCATAAGCATCAACGAGAACTAAAACACCGTCAACCATCTTAAGAACGCGTTCAACTTCTCCACCAAAATCGGCGTGACCCGGAGTATCGATAATGTTAATTTTGTAATCTTTATAACGGATAGCCGTGTTTTTAGAGAGAATCGTAATACCACGCTCTTTCTCTAAATCATTACTGTCCATAGCTCTTTCGTCATGTTGCTCATGAGTACCATATGTTCCCGATTGTTCTAACAATCCATCAACTAATGTAGTTTTACCATGGTCAACATGGGCAATTACTGCGATATTTCTAATCTTTTGCACGAGGCTTCCTTCTTTGGTTTTTTTAAAAAAATTATAAAACCAAGATAAAATTTTTTGCGATTATATCTAAATAAAAGTTATATATACGTAAAACAAGTGATATACTTGTAGATAAATTTATAAATTTGCTTTATATACTCATATTTTAAGGAGTTATATGATTTATTATCCGAATAAATTAGATCCTATATTTGATAAACTAATAGAACATGATATACGTCCTGTTATAGTCGGAGGTTTTATTAGAGACTCACTTTTAAAAATTGAGTCAAAG
>CAIUZU010000066.1 GCA_903903705.1 uncultured Helicobacteraceae bacterium | reverse complement strand
CGCAATTAGTTATTTTCTATGACAAGCTGACTAAACAGCAAAAGTTTATCATTGCTGCTGCTATTGTCGGTATTGGATCATTTTTAATTTTTATGGTTGTCTATACCACAAAAAAAGAAGCGAATAACAAGATGGAAGTGCTTTTTGACTCTTTGACTTCGGAAGATGCGGCAAAAGTAGTCGAGTATTTAGAAAAGAGCAATATACCTCATGAAATACTTGACAATAATGTTATTAAAGTTCCTAAAAACGTAGTATATAAAGAGCGTATTGCCGTAGCTTCAATGGGAATTCCAAAGAACAGCGGTGTGGGTTTTGAGCTTTTTGACAGTCAGGAGTTTGGTGCTACAAGTTTTGACCAAAATGTAAAGTATCTTCGTGCACTAGAAGGCGAACTCTCTCGCACAATAGACGCACTTGCTCCAATAGAGAGTGCTAATGTTAGTTTAGCATTGCCTAAAGATTCACTTTTTGTTGAAAAGCAGACTGCTCCTACAGCCTCTGTTATGCTTAAACTGGTTGAGGGCGGAAAGCTCAGTACAAAACAGATTCGAGGGATAAAAAACCTTGTATCTGCTGCGGTACCGAACTTGACGCCGGCAAATGTTATGTTGATTGACAGTGACGGTGAAACTTTGGGTGACGAGAATGAGATGGCTCAAATGAGTGAGTTATCATCTGTTCAGCAAAATTTTAAAACAAAAGAAGAGAAGAAAAAACAGCAAAAAATTATAGAAGTTGTCTCTCCTTTTGTAGGCGGAGGACAAAAAGTAGTTGCTCAGGTTACTATTGAGTATGATTTTTCTATTCAAAATTCTACCTCCGAGAAATATGACCCTGAAAATGTAATTAGAAGTGAGCAGGTTAGCGAAGAGAAAAGGGAAGGCAAGAGTCCTAACGAAGTAGGCGGAGTTCCCGGTACGGTAAGCAATATAGGACCTGTTGAGGGGCTGTCTAACAACCAGACAAGTGAAAAGTATGAAAAAAACACAGGTACAACCAACTATGAAATCGGTAAAACAGTCTCAACGGTAAAAAGTGAGTTCGCGCGAATTAAAAGAGTTACGGCTGCCGTTGTCGTAGACGGAAAGTATAAGTATAAATCTGATGCTGAAGGAAAGGCAACAAGTGAACTAGAGTATCAGCCTCTATCAGAGAGTGATTTAGAGGCTCTGTCCGCTTTGGTTAGCCGCTCAATCGGTATTAGCGAAGAGAGAGGCGATCAGTTAAGCGTCAAAAATTTACAATTTAAAACTGTTGAGGTTAATACGGCGGAGGAGAGAGTAAATCAGGCAGTTGAATTTTCTAAACTCTATTTGGAGCCGTTCTCTGGACTCTTTAAATATATTTTTGTACTTCTTCTTCTTCTTATTGTTTACAAGAAGGTTATCTCTCCGTTTGCAGAGAGAATGCTTGAAGTTTCAAAAGAAGAGGATGAGTTTAATAGACCTGTTTTAGATATCGGAACTGATGATGCTGAAGATTTGGTTGAAAAAGTTCAATTAATGCGTAAAAAAGTCGAGGAGCAGCTTGGCGTCGGGGAAAACTTTAGCGAAGATGAACTTAAATACGATGTTCTTCTTGAAAAAGTACGGGCTATGATAGAAGACTCGCCTGAAGCAGTTGCTCTAGTTCTACAGGCGTTATTAGCAGAAGATTCCGATACTGCTTCTCCATCTTCTTCTAACAGGTAAAAGGGGGAATATAAGTGAATTTAAGTGCATCGCAACAAGCAAGATTTGATGAAATGGGAATGGGAGAGAAGGTCGCAATTTTACTATTGCAGATGGGCGAAGATTCGACAGCTGCTATATTTTCAAATATGACGGTAGATGCCATAACTGATGTTTCAAAATATATCGCTATGAATAAAAGTGTAGAAAAAACTGTTGCAACTGCGGTGCTTGAAGAGTTTTATGCAATTTTACAATCCGGTCAGTTCATAACTTCAGGCGGTTTGGAGTATGCAAGAGAACTTCTTTATAGAACACTCGGTCCTGAGGAAGCAAAAAAAGTTTTAGAAAAGCTCTCAAGAAGTATGCAAGAGAGCCAAAATTTTGCGTATCTCTCAAAAATCAAGCCTCAACAACTCTCAGACTTTATTATTAACGAGCATCCTCAAACTATAGCGTTGATTTTAGCACACATGGATGCTACAGAAGCTGCCGATACGCTTCAGTACTTTCCTGATGATCTTAGAAGTGAAGTTTCTATGAGAATGGCAAAACTGGGAGATATATCTCCTTCGGTGATTAAGAGAGTTTCTGCAGTTTTAGAGTCAAAACTTGAATCTCTTGCTTCGTACAAGGTTGAAGTCGGCGGTCCTCGTGCTGTTGCAGATATCTTTAACCGTCTTGGAGCAAAAGCTTCTAAAGAGACGCTTGCTAAGATTGAAGAGCGGGATGAAGAGCTCTCAAATCTTATCAAAGAGATGATGTTTACATTTGAAGATATTGCAAAGCTTGACAAAGGTGCAATTGCAGAGATTCTTAAAACTGTAGAAAAACAGGATTTGATGCTTGGGCTAAAAAGTGCTCCTGAGGATCTTAAACAGAGATTCCTTAGTATTATGAGTGAGAGGGCAAGAGAGGCATTTGAAGAAGAGATGCAGTTTATGGGTGCCGTAAAAATGAAAGAAGTAGAGGGTGCTCAAAGAAGAATCGTCGAGGTTGTTAATGGTCTTGCCGAGACGGGAACTATTCAATTAGGAAGCTCTTCGGAAGAGATGGTGGAATAATTTGCCAAGTATAATTACAAGTGTAAAGTATGTTACAAGT
>CAIUZU010000065.1 GCA_903903705.1 uncultured Helicobacteraceae bacterium | reverse complement strand
ACACATCAGGGCATTTGATTTCCATTATCCGTAAATCTCTTCTATTTTTTTGTCTATTAATATTTTTAAGCTCTTTATAGCTTCATCTTTTGTGAGTATATAAATATTGCCGTTTATCTTCTGATCTTTAAAATCCAAAATAGTACTGATTATAATAATTTTAGAGTAATCGGCAACATCTTCGCTATTGACTATAGAGTGTGCATCTATAAACTGAGAAGATGGAACAAAAAACTGGACCTGAGTATCCAACTCCTGTGTCAATCTGCTCACTATTGTCGATGTTAATATATTTGTAAGTTCTATAACAGCGTCACTGATATCATCTCTAGAGGGAGTAGTTGCTTTATAGAGATGCCTGCCTAGATTTCTTGCAGATTCTTCGCTTATAATAAACATGCATTCTCCGCCAAATTTGCCGGTAAAGAGCTGTTTTGTAGCATAATACATTGATTCTAGATTAATAGTAGATTCTATCTTTTGGCTTAGTTCGCTGCTGTTGCAAATTTCAATTTTTGGAATATGCATAGTCCCAAAAGCATCTAGAAGATTTGCCAAATTTGCAGTAGCCGCACCAATAGATACATTCATAAACTCTCTTAACGCATCAATCTGATCTTCATTAAATTCTAGATTCAATACTTCCACCTTTATAGCAATAGATCTTGCTCAAAAATTTGTAACATTTTTTCGTCGTTAATAGGTTTTGGATACATATTTTTAGCCCCTGCGACTAAAACTCTTAGCTTTGCTTCACTTTGGATATCTGCGCTAACAACGATAACTTGAGCTTCTTTGTCCATGGAAATTATATGCTTAAGCGCTTCATACCCGTCCATAACAGGCATAGTCAAATCTAAAAAAACTACGTCAGGTTTCTCTTCTTTAAAAATCTCTACAGCCTCAAGCCCGTTTGCCGCTTGAAATAACTCAGCATCCGGTTTAACGATTTTAAGGCTTTTGATAACACTCATTCTACCTATCTTTGAATCATCTACTATCAAAATTTTCAACGTATACCTCTTAATCTTTTTGTATAAATATATGCTTTATTGTATGATGTTCTTTATTAAATAGCACTTTATTATTTAATTTTTGCTATCGTTTGTCCGTATTTAACACTTTCGCCTGCTTTTACGGTAAGGTCAAGCATATCTTTTTGTGCCAAAATAACGATAGTAGATCCCATTTCAAAACAACCGAAATCATCACCTTTATTTAGATATAAATTATCATAGCTAAATAGAGCGCTCTGCAGCGCATCGGCATTTGTTTTTATTTTAGGCTCAAATGAAACCTGCATTACTCCGACATTTAAGGCACTTACAAGCACAATGTAAAATCTTTTATCAGATGCCGTTTCACATAGTAAAACAACTCTCTCATTCTCTATAAAAAGATTAAGCTTTTTTTTAAGTGATGGCAAATTTACAGGATAAAATTTACCTGGAATATGAACGGCTTTTAGAACTTTTAGATTTGTCGGTATGTGGTATCTGTGATAATCTTTTGGAGAGAGGTAGAAGTTTACAAAAGTTCCGTCTTTTACCAGATCTCTCTCCTCTTTTGAGAAATGTTCGCCAAGCAGTTCATCACTTTTATAACGCATCCCTTTAATCTGAAGCGCATACTCCTCTTGCAGATCTCCGCACTCAGATATCCAAGAGTCACATGGCGAGATAAAATCCTCGCTGTCTAGTGAATAAGTTCTATCTTCTCTTAGTTTTCTGGTAAAAAGCGCATTTAGAGTACCATAAGTCTCAGGAGAGTGAAATTCACTCATATCAAGCCCCATAATATTTACATAAGAGCTGTTTATAAAATTTTGAATAGGCTTTGGAAATTCCATGCTTGCAAATTTGCCAAAACATTGTGAAATTGCTGAAGTTATATGTCTGCTCATCTGCTACTCCCTTATCTCTCTTTTTGCTATCTCTTCGATTAAAACCGTTGCGTAACAACCCTTTGGAAGGTAGAAGTTCAGCTCATACTGTGCTTCTTCGCTCTTGTATCTCCCATCAATATCTTTTGGAAAAACCCAAGCATATCTTCTTGCGCCGTCTTCATTGATCTCATCGTCAAAATCTTTTTCAATCTCTCTTGCAATGCCGGATGCCAGCTTTGTTTTTTTACCGCATAAAAGCCCTGTAACAGAGATATCTTTCTCGTTAAATCTCGCAAAATCATGCTCTTCGCCGCAAAACTCGAAGAGTCTTCCATACGGATAGTGTTCCATAATATCGCCGGTGATGAGTTTAAAAGGATGTTTTTGCGCTTTCATCTTCACAAGCTCATCTTGAGGCATATTTAAAAGCGGCTCTAGCTCTTTTACCTCAAAATTTTGAATAAGAGAGTTTATCTCCAATCTTCTGCTTAGCCATAAGTTAAAAAGATGGCTCTGATAGGCACTGATAAGGAGCTGTTTTACCTTTGGGTTTCGCTCTTTTTTCTCACCTTTTGCGATTTTTTCACCGTCAATATGGTTGTTGCCGTCAGTTCCGAATCTTTGATAACCAAAGTAGTTAGGCATTCCAAAAGTAGCTATATTTTTCAGTGCCTCATCTATCTTTCTACCGGAAGTCGGGTTTACTTTTTTGAGTTTTATATAGAATTTATTGCCGTTTAAATGCCCTATTCTTATCTTGTTGTTGTGATATGTTTTTGACAAGATTTTAACATCTTCATGCTCAAACTCATCCATTTTTGCTTCGTATTTTTTATGCAGCGAGATATACTGTTTCGTCATAGCATGCTTGTCTTTTAGCCCTGCGTAACCTATCTCTTTGTTTTGAATACCCAAATATTTGGCAATTATAGAAACAAGTTCAAGAGTGGAAAGCCCTTTTTTTCTTACAAAAAGAACAAGATGTTCACCCTCCCCGCAAAACTCATAAAGAGGTACTTCTTCAACAACGAAATCTCTTGGAGTCTGTTTGAAATGAAAATCTATACTTGAGTGGCTTAGTGAATAAAATCTGTCCATAATAATCCTATATTAAAAGTGATGTGCTTTGCACATATTTTTGTAATTTTTTCTTACACATTCTCCGATAATATTTATCGGTGTTCTGCTTAACTTGGCTCGTTTTAAAAGAGTTTTTTTATATCTCGGATCAAAACCAAAAAGCATCTCATACTCTTCGCCGCTGCAACCGTTGCTCTTTGTAATATTTTTATAAAACATAAAACCGACTCTATTTGCAGATGAGAGTTTGCCCAAATCGCTAAAAAGCCCATCAGATATATCCATACCGCAGCTTAAAAATCTTCTATTTTGATATATAAACTTATCTCTTAATTTTATATCTACAAACTTAGATTTTTTATGAATTTTGCCTAAGTTCATCAACTTTTTAAGATCTTTCGCACTTCTGCCTAGATCTCCGCTATAGGCTATGAGATGCCCGTGTTTTAAACCTCTTCTTGGAAGCGGTTTTT
>CAIUZU010000064.1 GCA_903903705.1 uncultured Helicobacteraceae bacterium | reverse complement strand
TTTTTCTAAAAAATAAAATTTAAGGATAACAATATGCAAATTGGTTCAACAGAGCAAATGCAAATGAGAAAAATGGACGGTAGCGGTGGCTCAAATGGCGAAGGGATGAGAGAAATGATGCAATCTCTCGCACCCCAAGACAGAACTGCCGTTCGTGAACAAATGGCTTCACTCTCATCAGCGGATCGTCAATCTTTTAAAACAGAGATGGCAAAAATAGATGTAGCCTCACTTTCATCTGAAGAGTTGTCACAAACTCTTTTTGATCTATTGTCTTCATTTGAAGAACCAAAAACAGACTCTGGAAACTTAGTTGATATTTATGCATAAATAAATATTTAATAGTATCGTACAAATTAAAAAGTAAGGATTTATTATGAAAAAAGCACAAAATAAGCAGATGGGAAAAATGGGAAACAACGCAGAGATGCAAAAAGGTTCAATAAACGCTTTGATGGTTGTAGACGGAGAAATTCAAGATATTACTCTTGATGAAGCGGAGGCTGCTTCTCTTGTTTACATGATTGAAGAGGAGAAGATGGCTCGTGATATTTATGATGCACTCTTTGAACAAACAGGCATCTCTACTTTTGATACTATTTCAAATTCGGAACAGAAACATTATGATAAACTCCTTTTAGTAGCTTCAAAAGCGGGAGTTGATACAACGATTCTTAGCGATGAAGCAGGTGTTTATACAAATAGTGAGATTCAAGATCTCTACACAACGCTACTTACACAAGGTTCGCTTTCATCAGAAGATGCCGTAGATGTGGGGATTTTGATAGAGCAAACGGATATTACAGATTTGCAAAGTGCGATAGAGAGTACGGATATAACGCTTTTGGGGCAAGTTTACTCTCACCTTTTGGATGCTTCACAAAATCATTTGGTGGCATTTGAATCTATTGCTTAATGTTTTATTAAGGGAGCCAAAACGACTATTTTACTGATGGAAGATGATCTTATACTCGGCGAGAGCATCCATGAAATACTCTTGGAAGTCGGCTATACGGTTGATTGGATTACAGACGGACAAAAGGCTTGTGATGCTACTTTTGAAAAAGATTATAATCTCTATATTTTTGATATAAATGTTCCTGAGATAAACGGTTTTGATCTGGTTGAACAACTTCGTGGTGCTGATGATTTAACCCCGACTATTTTCATCAGTGCTATGAGCGATATGGCTGCATTATCAAAAGGATTTAAGGTCGGTGCGGATGATTATATAAAAAAGCCTTTTTATCCAGAGGAGCTGTTATTGCGCATCGAAGCTAGGTTTTTGCGCAAAGAAAATCTGTTTCGATATGGAAAAATTAGCTACAATTTACAAAATTCCGAAGTAAAAAAAGATGGAAAAATTATCTCTATGGGAGATGTCCAACTACCGTTTTTACGACTATTTATAACAAATATCGGACGAACACTTAGTAAAGAGTCTCTTTTTGATCTTATGGAACACCCGAGCGATAGTGCATTGCGTGTAGCAATAAATAAACTTAAATCTACTACGGAGTGGGAAATTCAAAATATTCGTGGTGTAGGATATCGTATTGAGAAGAGCTGAGAGGGAGTCGTTTTTAAAAAGCTTTGGAGTATTTTTTATCTCTTTGGCTCTTTTGAGTGGAGTGCTCGCATACTTGGAGTATTTTAAACTCAAACATGAGATAGAAGAAAAAATCTATAATGAGATGCGAATCTGTAGCTATACGCTCAAATGTAGTGAGTACCAGTTTGATTTTGTGCCACTGGATTCAAACAGTCTCTACCAGCTCCAAGAGTCCTCCATAGAGCTTTTTGCTCTTTTTTCTATTCCAAAAAATGATACATATGCACTTAAGTTGAGTCTAGGGGATGAAGAGTATAAAACATATTTAGACAGTGCTAAATTTACAGTTTTACAACACTATTTTTTAGGACTTATTGCTATTTTTATAGTCT
>CAIUZU010000063.1 GCA_903903705.1 uncultured Helicobacteraceae bacterium | reverse complement strand
TTAAAAAAAATGATTCTTGGATTATAGTTGTTCAAAAATTTATTTATGGCATAAAAACTATCATTCCAATTACAATCGGACTTACAAAGTATGATTTTAAAAAGTTTGCATTTTTTAATGTGTTGGGAGCCGCTGTCTGGGCTTTGGTTTTTGGATTTGGAAGCTTCTACTCTGGAGGTTTTTTAGTAAAGATGGCAGAATCCATCAGTCAAAAACCTTGGATTGCGCCTATCATTTTAGTGGTGTTTGGTGGAACTTTATGGCTCTACATGACTCACGCCACAAAACGAAAGAAGTGAGTTTCTTTAGAAGTAGAGAGATATTAACTCCCTACTTTTGGTCCTGCAGCAGAGTAGTCAAACTCGCTGTCTTCTTCTTGATATTTTTTAAAGTTTTTTATAAACATCTCAGCTAACGTATCTCTTGTTTTATCAAATGCGTTTTTATCGCTCCATGCGTTGCGAGGATTTAAAATATCAGGATTTATGTCACCCAATGTTTTTGGAACTTGCAGTCTGAACGTTCTTGTAGTATCAAACTCGCTTTTATTAATACTTCCATCCAATATAGCGTTTATGCAAGCACGAGTATCTTTAATGCTCATTCTCTTTCCAACACCATATTTTCCGCCTGTCCAGCCAGTATTTACAAGATAGACATTTACACTGTACTTATCAATTTTTTCACCTAAAAGTTTTGCATAAACAGTAGGGTGAAGAGGTAAAAAAGCCTCTCCAAAACATGAACTAAATGTTGCAACCGGCTCAGTTATCCCTCTCTCAGTTCCTGCAACTTTTGCAGTATAACCGCTTAAGAAGTAGTACATTGCTTGTTCACGAGTAAGTTTAGATACAGGAGGAAGAACACCGAAAGCGTCCGCTGTTAAAAAGATTATATTTTCAGGGTGACCAGCACTAAGAGACGGCTCATGATTTTGTATATGCTCTATCGGGTAGGAGACGCGGGTGTTTTCAGTCTTGCTTCCATCTTTGTAATCTACTTCGCCGTCGCCGTACAACACGACATTTTCAAGAAGAGCATTATCTTTTATAGCACCGTATATCTCCGGTTCGCTCTCGCTGTCAAGGTTAATAACCTTGGCATAACATCCGCCTTCAAAGTTAAATACTCCATCATCATCCCAGCCATGCTCATCATCACCGATAAGTCTTCTATGCGGATCTGTTGAGAGAGTTGTTTTTCCTGTTCCGCTAAGCCCAAAGAAAAGTGCAGTATCGCCTTCTTTGCCGACATTTGCAGAACAGTGCATAGAGAGTTTGCCCTCAAGCGGCAGCCAGTAGTTCATCATTGAAAAAATCCCTTTTTTCAACTCACCGCCGTACCATGTACCGCCGATAATCGCTAAATTATTTTCAATATCAAAAAGTACGAAAACTTCAGAGTTTAACCCATGCTCTTTCCATTTTTCATTTACGGCTTTACAAGCATTTAAAACGGTAAACTGCGGTTTAAAACTCTCCAATTCCGATTCTGTAGGACGAATAAACATATTTTTCACAAAATGCGCTTGCCACGCTATTTCGGTAACAAAACGGATAGATTTCTTTGAAGTTTCACTAGCACCGCTGTAAACATCCGTTACATACAAGTCCTTGCCTGAGAGTTGCTCTCTTGAAACATCCAAAAGTTCATTAAAAATTTCTTCACTGATTTTTCGATTTACATCGCCCCATGCAATATATTTGTTTGACGGATCGCGATCTACAAAATATTTATCTTTTGGACTTCGACCAGTAAATATACCGGTATCCACGGCAGTAGCCCCTTTTTTTGTAAGAGCACACTCCCTTTTTTCTAACTCATGTTCAATCAACTCACCATAGCTAAGGTTGTGATGAACCTTACCAATGTTCTTTAAACCTATATCTTCTAACTCTCTTAAGTTCATAAATTGCCTTATGTTACTTTTTAAAATAATGGATGAAAGTATACACTTTATAAACATAAATTAAAAGTAAATATCTCTTATGAATTGAGATTTTTAACAACTTTTTCACATATAAAAATAAGTTGATTTATTTTATAGTTTTAGAAGTGTCCTTTAAGCATTTTTTGCTAAAATTCCAT
>CAIUZU010000062.1 GCA_903903705.1 uncultured Helicobacteraceae bacterium | reverse complement strand
TATCTCGTCTATGCCGTACTCAAGTGAATATTTCTCACTGATTGTGGTGTATGGTAATTTTCCTTTTTTACGAATCGGAACAAATCCGATCCCAAGCATTTGTGCGAGTGCTCCTCCGAAAATAAAACCTCTGGCATCAATACCCGCAATATAATTCAAGTTGTACTCTTTATATTTTTGGTAAAGGTGGTTCATAAGCACACTATAAGCCTCCGCATCATTAAGAAGAGTCGTAATGTCTTTAAAGACAATACCCGGTTTTGGAAAATCTTTTACGTCTCGTATGGAGTTTTCTATGATTTTTCTCTCTATATTGCTAAGTGTCATATTGTCATCCTTATATAAGAGCGTCAATTCGACCCTCAAGTGCTTTGATTTTGTTATTTAAACGATCTGTCTCTTGTCTATGTTTCGTATTTCTTTGTTTGAGCGCTTTGAGTTCATTTCTTAATTTATTAAGTTCGTCACTCAAAATATCAACGTTTCCGAGTGCTCTTTGAAGTTGAATTTGATATTTTCTTATAAGTATCTCTGCCTCTTGAAGAGTTAATTTCATCAAGTCATTGCTTCTTTGTTCTTTGTTTGTGATGCTTTTAAAGTAAAACATCTTAACAAACAGATAAACAGATAAGATAGAGAGTGTTGTTAAAAGTGACCATTCCCAAAACATAACTTTTCCTTTTTCTAAATTATAACTCTTCTGCCTCGTTTGCGTACATATTAATGAATTGCTTCTATTTTTGCTACGCGTCCCATGTGTCTTCCACCTTCAAAATTGCCGACACACCAAGCGTCCAAGATAGACTCTGCAACACCTTTTCCTATGATTCTCTCTCCAAAACAGAGTACATTTGCATCGTTATGTCCACGGGCAACAGCCGCTGTATAGGCATCATGGCAAAGAGCCGCACGAATTCCAGAGTGGCGGTTTGCTGCCATACTCATACCGATCCCTGAGCCGCAGATAAGGATGCCTTGCGAACTCTTATCAGCCAAAATCGCTTCACAAACCTTTATGGCATAGTCAGGATAGTCAACTCTATCTTTTGAAAAAGGTCCAAGATCTATGACTTCATGACCTTTTTCTTTCAATAATTCAACCGTATAATCCTTAAGATCTATTCCGGCATGGTCTGTTGCAATATAAAATTTCATTTTTTTCCTTTTTTATGAGATTAGCAGATTTAAAATCGTCTGTACAGGTAGAAGCAGTAGATAGTTTTTTAAAGGCGTCATCAAAATAATTAAAACCACAATAATTCCGTATCTCTCATATCTATTAAAAAATTCAGCAACAGCGTTGATTTTGTACTTGAGAGAGAGGTGTATAAGAAAGTGCGCACCGTCAAACTGAGGAATCGGTAGCAGGTTGAAAACACCCAAAACGACATTGATGATAAGAAGTTGAAATATCAAAAGATATGTAAAAATATAGATTAAACCATCATCAGTATTTGGCTGACTCATGTAGACTATGGCAATAGAAGCAAATGCGGCTAGAGTAAAGTTATATACAATTCCAGCCAAATCAACCTGCATTGCACCGTTATAGCCTGCATTTCTAGCAACTGTTCCCATGTTAATAGGTACGGGTTTTGCCCAACCGAATAAAAATCCGCTATCAGCACCCATAAGCATAGGCAAAAAATAGGTAGCAGCAGGAACTAAAATAGTACCTACCAGATCCACATGCGAAATGGGATTTATAGTTAATCTTCCTGCATTTTTAGCCGTAGTGTCACCGTACATGTAGGCAACCCATCCATGCATTATTTCATGTCCTATGATGGCTACTGCAAGAGCAAGAACAGCAGCTAAAATTTTTAGTAAATCAATAGATTCCATGATCATCTTTATCTGTGATTAATCTCTCTGCTATGGCTTTATCCAAATAAGCAGGCATCTCAAGATCAGTCGGTGTTTTACCGATTCTATCCCATCTGATTTCCCAGTTATCGTCTATGCTAAAATAGATGAACCAAGGCGTTCCCTCTATATTTTCATAAGGAACGGCACCCCAAAAACGGCTGTCGTTTGAGTGATCACGATTGTCACCCATCATAAAGTAGTTATCTTTGTCAACTTTAATCGGAGCAAAATTAAATATCGGCATAGGATATTGACCGTTATCTATAATTTTATCGTCATGATGAATCCCAGGATGCTCTTTCACGTATGGATTTTTAACCCAAAGTTTTCCGGCAAAAACGACAAGATCTTCTTCATTAAAGTTCTTTTTAATCCACTCATCACCTTCATTATGGTGAAGGTATAGATCTTTATCGAGGACAAAAAGCTCATCATTCGGAAGTGCCACACATCTTTTTACAAAGTGCTGCTTTGTGTTACCTGGATATCTAAAAATAACAATATCACCTCTCTTTGGTCTATCTCCGTCCATCAGGCGAAGGCTGTCACTCCACGGCATAATGGAAGTTTCCAAAAACGGGAGATGAGGCATAGGAATACCGTATGCAAATTTTTTGGCAAAAAGATGATCTCCGATAAGCAGAGAATCTTTCATCGAACCGCTTGGAATTCTAAAAGCCTGAGCCACAAAAAATATAACAAAAAGAACTATGATTACAGTTCCCGTCCAAGAGTTAGAAAACTTATAAGCTTTATGTAGAATTTTTTTCATTTACTCTCTTTCGTTTGCATGGGCTTTTGTTGCTTTAAGCGTATTGCTAAGCAACATAGAGATTGTCATAGGTCCTACGCCGCCGGGAACAGGAGTTATATATGAGCATTTTTTGCTTACTTTTTCAAAATCTACATCGCCTACAAGTTTGCCGTCATTTGCACGATTAATACCTATGTCAATGATAATTACGCCATCTTTAACCATATCTTCTTTGATTAGGTTTATAACACCGGCACCTACAAAAATCATATCAGCATTTAAGGTATGTTTTTTCAAATCATCCGTAAAAATATGGCAAATTTCAACCGTAGCATTTGCATTTAAAAGCAGAGCTGCCATAGGTTTTCCGACAATATTTGATGCCCCTACGACTACACAGTTTTTGCCTTTTGGGTCTATGTTATACTCTTTTAAAAGTTCCATAACTCCAAGCGGAGTACATGGAACAAAACCATCAAGTCCTGTCGATAGTCTTCCTACATTGTATGGATGAAAACCGTCTACATCTTTGCTCGGATCTACAAGTTCAAGTATCTTTGTCGTATCTATTTGGCTAGGAAGCGGGAGCTGAATCAAAATCCCGTCAATATTAGGATTGTTGTTCATCATCTTGATTGTATTTTCGATTGCATCTTGAGAGATATCCTGCGGCATTTCATGTGTTACGGAGTAAAATCCAACTCTGTCACACGCTTTTTTCTTCATATTCACATAAGCTGCACTTGCAGGATCTTGACCGACCAAAACCACCGCAAGCCCTGGAACTAAACCTGTTTTGTTTTTTAGATTTTTTACTTCATTTGCTACATCTGCTTCTATTTTTAAAGAGAGTGCTTTACCGTCAAGAAGTTGCATTTAAACCTCATAATATTATTTTTTTGTTATTATAGCAACATATATTAAAAGGTCGCTTTATGAGAGATATATTGTTACTGTTACTCCCTTTTTCTCTCTTTGCCCAAACCAGTTTTATTACCCCTATGGAGTATGCTTCATCACTCTATAAAAATCCAAGAGGAATAGGGTGCCAAAACTGTCACGGTGACTCAGGAGAGGGAAGAGTAGTAGCTAGATACGAGGATAAAAAAGAGAAAAAAAGTTTTGTCGGTCCCGAGATAAACAGTATGGATTTTAATCACTTTTTCACAGCACTCAATGTAAGAAGAAATGGGATGCCAAGATACTTTTTAACACAAAAAGAGATTCAAGCGCTCTACTTTTACGTGCAAGAGAAAAAGAAAGAAAAAAATTCAAATGTTAAATAATTTACAAGAGATAAAAAATGCTTACGAAGAGAGGGATTTGGTTGCACTTGATGCACTTGCAATTCCCACATATAGAGTAATTAACAAAAGAGAAGATTTCAGATCGGCATTGATGCTTTCATGTAATAAAATAGAGCATTTAACAAAGATTGAAACCATTGAGGCCGACTGTATTATCTTAAATCTTGAAGACGGCGTAAGCAAAGAGGATAAGCCATTTGCACTTGTTTTGTGTGCCATATTTTTATCTCACCATAAGAGATGTGATAAAAAACTAGTCGTTAGAGTAAATGCACTCGATGAAGGCGGATATGAGGAGATTACATACCTAAATCAGTTTATGCCCGATGCCATCAGGGGTCCAAAAATCCAAAATGTAATAGAGGTAAAATCAGTTTATGAGC
>CAIUZU010000061.1 GCA_903903705.1 uncultured Helicobacteraceae bacterium | reverse complement strand
GATTTTGATGAAGAGGGTGTTACTATTTTTGATATGGCAGTAACCTATGATAATATTGAAATGGTAAAGTATATGATTTCAGAAGGGATAGATGTAAATAGTACAAAACGAAAAAGCAGATTTACCCCTTTAATGGCAGCTGTTTGTTATGGCAGAGCAGAGATGGTAAAGTTTTTAATAGAGCAGGGTGCAGATAAAAATGCCGTCGATTCAAAAGGAATCAGCGTAATTGATTTTGCAAGAAAAACAAATAAAAAAAGTATTCTAAAACTGCTTAATTATGATGAAAATGCACCTAAAAATAGAAATTACGCAAGGTAATCATACTCTATATTTGAAGCATCCAAAAACTCCGTAAAAAGTTTAAAATATTTTTCTACATCTGATTTATCAGACGCATATAACGATATTTCCACGGAAGCATTTGCATCTTTTAGTATAGGAAGTGAAGAGAGTTCAATATCTTTTGGAATTTGCTCCATTATAGTTATAAGCGTATTTTCACTTGTTTGTGCCAAAAGAGTCAACCTGAATTTTTGTACCGAATTGCTAAATAGTTTTTCTATAACAGAACTTATCATGGGGTGAGACATTTGCGGAAATCCGGGAGTAAAAAAATACCTGTTTTCCAAAGAAAACCCAGACATGTTGTTAATAGGATTGAGCAAAAGTTCAGAGTTTTGCGGTAAATCCGCCATATGAACTCTATGAGGATATGCTTCTGCTCCAAATCTATCTATAATATCCTGCTCAAATTTTTTATGTCTCTCTAGCGGCTGGGAAGTAAAAACTTCAGCGGCAATTGCTCTTGTCAAATCATCAGGCGTTGCACCGATGCCTCCAAATGAGAACATAACGCTTTGTTTATCATCTTTGATAAACTTATATGTATTTCTAATCAGATCTTCATCATCTTTTATAATGAAAGAGGCAAAAAGGTCATGTCCATATTTTTGAAGTTCATTTTTCAAAAACTCAAAGTGTTTATCAACTCTACGACCGTTTAATATTTCACTTCCGATTATACAAGCATAAAAGTTCATTTTTATCTACCGTTTCATATTTTTTAAGTATTATACTGAAAACAATTAAGGAAGCTGTATGTCATACGCACAACAACTAGAAGAACTAATAACAAAGAATGTTATTCCTGATATCAACGAAAGATTGGATGAGATATTTGAAGAAATTGCCGACAGCAAAGATGCAAGTGAAGATGCAAAAGAGGAGATAGAAGAGCTTCGCGAATTTAAAGCAGATCTTCAAGATGTACTAGAAGATATTAAAAGCGGAGATATCGAAGAAGATGAGTGCAAAGAGCTTATTGATGATATTTTAGAGGCAAGAAACGGCGAAGATGATGACGATTTCGGATTTGAAGACGAATAGTAATCTTATAAAACTACTCTCTACTAGCCTCTTTTGAGGCTTTTTCCCTCGCTTTATCTTTTTTACTTTTGCCTTTGCCTTTAACCGGTTCAGATCCTTTTACTTGAATTGGAGCTTCTCCTGATAGCTCAAATCCGTCTACTTGCTCTCTCTTTAGATTTACCTTGCAACGCTTTTCTATAATGCTAAAATGGGCTTTATCCTCATGTGATATAAATGAGATTGCCATTCCTGATTTTCCGGCTCTTGCTGTACGGCCTATGCGGTGAATATAATCAGTCGGAGAGCGTGGCAGATCAAAGTTTATAACGCATGAGACATCGCTTATATCCAATCCTCTAGCTGCTATATCCGTTGCAAAGAGTATGCGTATCTTTTTGGCTTTAAACTCATCTAACGTAAGTGTGCGCTCATCTTGAAGCAGATCTCCGTGAAACGATTCTGCTTTGTAACCATACTTTTTAAACTTAGCCGCTATATTGTCCGTGGCTCTTTTGTTTGCCATAAATACAAGGACTTGCTCTAATTTTTCATTATCAAGCAGGTGTCTTAGAAGCGGTCCGCGATTTTCTCGGTTTACCAGAGTTGCGCGCTGGATAACACTCTCTACCGTCGGCACCTCTTGCTCTAGCGTCACTTGGATTGGATTTTGCGTGATTTTTGAGGCAATATCCAAGATCTTTTGAGGGTAGGTTGCCGAGAAGAGAAGATTTTGACGCTTTTGCGGAATTGCTTCAAGGATAGCATTTAGCTCCTCCGCAAAACCTAGATTAAGCATCTTGTCCGCTTCATCCAAAACAAAAAACTCTAAGTGTGAAAGATTTGTCTGTTTTTTACTAAGCACGTCAAGCAGTCTTCCTGAGGTCGCCACCAAAATATCACACCCTTGCTGAATTGCGTAAATCTGCTCGCCGATGCTCTCTCCGCCAATAATGCTTACTACTTTTGGTTTTCTACTCAAATCCGCGCCAAAAGTAGAAAAAGCATCTGCAACTTGAAGAGTAAGCTCTCTAGTGGGAGTCAAAACAAGAGCTTTAATCTTTGCTTTTCCTTCACCGACACTCTTAGACCAAAGCTCTAAAATCGGCAAAACAAAACTTGCACTCTTTCCGCTTCCCGTCTGCGCCATTGCCATAATATCGTTATACTTTAGCACAAGAGGGATAACTTTTTCCTGGATTGGAGTAGGTGTTATGTAGCTGCTTTTTTTAAGCGCACTTTGGATTTGCGGTGATAGACCAAGTTTAGAAAATGGCATTTGTCTTCCTCTAGTTAATTGAACGTATTTTATGAAATTTAGGCTTCAGCGGAGGTTTATTTATAGCTAGTTTTAACTACATTTATATATAATCACGTCAATAAAACAGATAGGATAAATATGAGAATAATATTACTTGGAGCTCCGGGCGCGGGGAAGGGTACTCAAGCAGGGTTTTTAACGAAAAAATATAACATTCCTCAAATCTCTACGGGAGATATGCTTCGCGCTGCTATAAAAGCAGGTACGGATATGGGCAAAATAGCCAAAGCAGCTATGGATGCCGGTCAGTTAGTGACTGATGAGATTATTATTGGTCTTGTCAAAGATAGAATCGCTGAGAGTGATTGCGCAAACGGCTACCTTTTGGACGGTTTCCCTCGTACTCTTCCTCAGGCTGATGCCGTTACAAATGCGGGTATAGCTATCGATGCGGTTATAGAGATAGATGTTCCCGATGAAGAGATAGTAAAACGCATGTCAGGTCGTCGTGCACACTTGGCATCTGGGCGAACTTACCATTTAGTCTACAATCCGCCAAAAATAGAAGGCAAAGATGATATTACAGGTGAAGATTTGGTTCAGCGCGATGACGATAAAGAGTCGGTTGTGCTTGACCGTTTAAAAGTCTATCATGAGCTTACAAGCCCGCTTATAGGTTACTATAAAGAACAAGCTTCTAAAATGGATGGTCTGACTTATATAACTGTTGACGGCACGGCAGATATAGCTGATGTTGAGGCAAATATTGTTTCTAAACTAGGTTAATTGAGCCCTTTGTCGGGTTCAATTATATTTTTTACTTTATAAAATTCTGCATCTGGGAAACTATTTCTTCTATCGTTCTCTCACCGCTTATTACATGTAAAAGATTTTTAGCCTTGTAAAACGCTTGAATATCAGCTAAAGGTTCAGTATAAACTTTCATACGGCTGTCAAATACTTCCGTGTTGTCATCAGCACCACGGTTACGACCTAGAACTCTATCTCTAGCAGTCTCTTCACTAACTTGAACTTCTATAACGCTTGCTAGTTCTAAAGACGAATCTACATGTATATATTCATCTAAAGCATTCAGCTGCTCCATGCTTCTTGGATATCCGTCAATGATGATTACATCTGTGGGAGCGTTTTTGATGGCATTTACGATAGTTTCTATGGCTATCTTGATAGGAACAATAAGCCCTTTTGATATGTAGTTATTTATTTCAGAACCAAGGGAGCTGCCGCTTGCAACTTCTGCTCGGAGCATATCGCCGGTAGAGTAGTGTGTTATCTCGCTGTTTTGTTTGGCGATTAATTCTGCATCAGTAGTTTTACCGGAGCCGGGTGCTCCGATAATTAAAAAAAGTTTTTTCAAAAATAAATCCTTGAAGTTTTGACCTAACTTTTGCAAAAGTTGGCTTTTAGGAATGCTAGCCAATGGCATTCTCCACGATGAGTAGCCACAGCGGCTAGCGGAGTAAAGGAAAGTAATTTCCTTTACGGGACTATTTTATAGTCTGTTCACGTAGTCTAATGTGTAGATCTCTTAGCTGAGTAGCGTCAACCGTACTTGGTGCTTTTGTTAAGATACAAGAAGCTTTTTGTGTTTTAGGGAATGCTATAACGTCACGGATACTTGATTTTTTAGAGATTAACATCATAAGTCTGTCAAATCCGATAGCAAAACCGCCATGTGGAGGTGCGCCAAATTTAAGTGCATCGAGCAAGAAACCGAATTTTTCTCTAGCTTCCTCTTCGCCGATGCCCAGAAGTTTAAAAATCTCTTCTTGCATCTCCTCTTTATGGATACGAATACTTCCACCACCAAGCTCAGTACCGTTTAGAACAATGTCATAAGCGATAGAGTCTATCTCTTCTACATCGTCTTTATCAGTATCTTTTGGCTGTGTAAATGGATGGTGAAGTGCTTTTACTCTTCCATCTTCAACCTCAAACATAGGGAAATCAACAACCCATACAAACTCAAAAGCATCTTTGTCGGCAAGATTCATTCTCTCATGTTCTGCTATAAAGATTCTAAGACGACCCATATAATCCCATACTGTTTTTTTATCTCCGGCACCGAAGAATACGACATCACCAACTTCCATACCAAGTCTCTCAACAAGAAGAGCGATATCTTCATCTTTAAAAAACTTGATAAGAGGACCTTTTAAACCATCCTCTTTCATCTGGAAATATCCAAGACCCTGTGCACCGAACTGACGAACAAAATCTTCAAAAGTCTTCATCTCTCTTTTTGAGAAAACCAGATCCGCTCCCGGAACTCTTAGAGCTTTTATACGGTTTTTATGTGGTTGCTTTGCAATATTTGTAAATATCTCATTATCACATCTCTCAAATATATCGATAACATCAACCATTTTCAGGTCATATCTAAGATCCGGTTTATCAGAACCGTACCACTCCATCGCATCTCTGTATGCTATGCGGTTAAAAGGAGGCTTGATTTCAACACCGCAAGCACCGAACATAGCAACAAGCAGTTTTTCTGCTATTTTTATAACGTCTTCTTGATTACAAAAGCTCATCTCAACGTCTATTTGAGTAAATTCAGGCTGACGGTCAGCTCTCAAATCCTCATCTCTAAAACATTTTGCAATCTGAAAATATCTGTCAAATCCGCCGACCATTAATAATTGTTTGAAAAGCTGAGGAGATTGTGGAAGTGCGTAAAATTCGCCGCTGTGAACACGAGAAGGTACTAGATAATCTCTTGCACCCTCAGGAGTTGATTTTGTCAAAATAGGAGTTTCAACCTCTAAAAAGCCGTTTTCATCAAGTACGTTTCTAGCAGCGATTGCAGCTTTTGAGCGAAGACGAAACGTCTCATACATGGATGGATCTCTAAGCTCTAAATAACGATATCTAAGTCTTGTCTCTTCACCCACATTTTTATCGCCGATTACAAACGGAACTGCAGCTGATCTGTTCTCTATGATGAGTTCATCTACTACGATCTCTATTGCACCTGTTTTAAGACGTGGATTTACCAAGCCCTCTCCGCGGTGACGTACTCTGCCTTTTGCAACGAGAACAAACTCATCACGAACGCTGCTTGCTATCTTGTGTGCCGATGCACTATCCTCAGGATCACATGTAAGCTGAATCAATCCGCTCTTATCTCTTAAGTCGATAAAAATAATTCCACCATGGTCACGGTAGCTATTTGCCCAACCAGCTAGAACAACACTCTGTCCTACATTTGCTTCACTTAAATCTGTACAATAATGACTTCTCATAAACATAGAGTCCTAGTAAATAATTTTTTGCGATTGTATCTAAAGTTGGCTTATCATACAATTAGGATGGGTTGTTTTTATTTTTTATACTAAAGAGAGTATAATCAACGAAATATTTTTTTAAAGAGTCATTTTGAATAATAAAACAATTAAAAAGATTGGTGTAGTTTTAAGACCTTCAACACCGGAATTAAAAGATAGTTACAAGAAGTTAAAAAAGATTTTTAAAAGCCACGATATAGAAGTTTTCTTGGAAAAAAACAGTGCTCAAATGATTGGTGAGAGCGGTGAAGAATTTGAAACAATATGTAAAAGTTGTGATTGCTTAGTCAGTTTTGGAGGTGATG
>CAIUZU010000060.1 GCA_903903705.1 uncultured Helicobacteraceae bacterium | reverse complement strand
GGTAATTTCCTTTACCTAAAAACTCTCCAAGTGGCACTTCATCAACTACGAAATCTTTCTCGTTTTGATAAAATTTGAAATTTATATCTTGTGTGCTTAGTAGATATTCTCTATCTAACTCTTTTATATCTGTAAAAATTTTAGCTCCTTTGAAGCAATGGCTATATCTTTTTGTATAGCTTTTTTCAACTCCGCAATGGAGTCAAATTTTTGATTTTCTCTAATAAATGAGACAAAACTGATGCTAGCTCTCTCATTGCAGAAAACTTCACCATCAAGTATGTGACTCTCTAACGCAAAACTACCGTCGGTTGTAATTCTATGCCCTACAAAAGAGACTGAAGGATGAAAATGCTCCTCATCGTCAATGCGTGTTAGCGTTGCGTAAACGCCCTCTTTTGGCATTAAAAAACTCTCCGCTTCTATGTTTATAGTAGCTACAAGCTCTTTTTTGCCGATTCCTTGACCTGAGACCACTTTACCTTTAATAGTGTAATTATGCCCTAAAAAAGCGTTAGCTCCTTTAATATCTCCGATTTGAAGCTTTGCTCTGATCTTGTGAGAGTGAACGGAATCTCCATGAAGTGTAACCTCGTCTATAACTCTAACTTCCCCGTCAAAAAGAGTTCTTAAGTCGTTAAAAGAGTACTTTCTATCTTTTCCGAAGTGAAAATCGTACCCTACTACTATCTTTTGAAGTTTTGGAAATTTCTCTTTTAAAAACGCTATAAACTCTTGCCCGCTTAAATGACGGATACTCTCTAGCGCAAGATATAAAATAGGATAGTGAGAAAAATGCTCCCTCTCTCTTTTAGGAGTCAAGTTTGCATATCCGGTCTCGATAACAACAATAGCACTGTTTTTATCTAACGCATTAAAGAGTTTCTGATGCCCGATGTGCATCCCGTCAAAACCGCCAATAGCGATGGATGTGCTGTTTTTCAAATCTTTTTCCTCTCTACCAAAATAGCTTCTTTATTTTTTATGCGAAATTTTATCGAAATGGTCTATATTTTATCATTAAGAAAAGAGAAAGAAAAACCTATCATTTGTGGCTTTATATATTTTTCATTTTGTTTCTATACCACTTTTTAAGCCCATACAGGCTTATCAAAATCCAAAAAAACTCTAAGATAAAAGAGGCAAGATTCCAATTGTACAAGAGTGAATACACAACAAGCAATGAGCCAACGGCGTTAAGAAATGAGTATAAAAAACCTTTTGAGTCTATTTTTTCACTTTGCAGTAAAAAATATGTTATCACAACAATAACTACACCTACCAGACCGACAACATCTACTGTAAAACTGTTCATTTATTCTCTCCGTGTTTTTTTCACTATCTCTCTATTTTACCAAACTATAAGCTGGATCTAGCGTTTTTGCTATGGTTTGATGAGCTTGTAAAAGTATGTTTTGCTCTACAAAGCCGAGCTTCTTCATAAATCTGTTGTATGAAAAATTTCTTACTTGAAAACAGTCAATCATAGATGTTTTTGACAATCCGTTCATAGCATTTGCCTCTATCTTTATCATCCACGGATAGTTTTCAAAACTTTTTGAATAATTTGTGATAGGCAAAACCGTTTTCAGCGGCAGTTTGCCCATCTTGTCGTAGCTAACTACAAGAGCAGGTCTTTTTTTGCCTATCTCGTTTCCTATATTTGGAAAAAATTCAACTTCCCAAATTTCACCCTGATTAATATTCATAGATTTCCCCAGCGTCGCTTATCTCCTCGACAAAGCTCATAT
>CAIUZU010000059.1 GCA_903903705.1 uncultured Helicobacteraceae bacterium | reverse complement strand
GTGTGGATTATTGGCTGACTTTCATCCATGGGCTAAGAATGGACACCATTACGGCATCTGCTTTGCTGCTTATTCCTCTTATTCTTCTCTCGTTTGCTCCTGCAAAGCTAAAACATTTTGTAGATAAATTTTTAAAATACTACTTTTTGGTGGTTTTATCTATTATCATCTATATAGAAAATGCAACCATTCCATTTATTGCACAATATGATGTAAGACCGAACTACCTTTTTGTTGAGTATCTCGTCTATCCAAGAGAAGTTTTTGCCATGATATTTGCCGATTACAAAATAGAGCTTTTTGTGGCGTTTAGTATGATTGGCACTTTTATCTACTTCTATTTAAAGTACGCTAAAAACAGTGTCTTATGGGTATTTGAAACAAGCCATAAAAAGCGTCTGCTTCTCTTTATACCTCTCTTTTTACTCCTCTTTCTCGGAGCCAGATCTTCATTTGGACATAGACCTGCAAATACATCCGATGCCATGTACACAACAAACAGAATGGTAAATGAGATAACAAAAAACTCCATCTACAATATACTCTATGCGGTCTATGCCAACTCCAAACACGGTAGTAAAAAAACTATAGAACAATACGGAAAAATGGATGTCAAAGAGGCATTGTTGCGAGTCAAAAAAAGATTAAACATAAAAAGTATCGATGAAGATTTTCCTCTCTCAAGAGTCGAAGAGAGCCACTTTAAATCAAAAGATCCAAAAAATCTAGTTATCTTCGTGCAAGAGAGTTTAGGACATCAGTTCGTAGAGTCGCTCGGCGGAGAAAAAGGGATAACACCAAACCTAAACAAACTAAGTCAAGAGGGCATCTTATTTAAAGATCTCTACTCAAACGGTACAAGAAGCATACGAGGACTTGCAGGGGTTTCAGCCGGAAACCTTGCAGTTCCGGGTGAGGGAGTTCTAAAGCGAAGCAAATCTCAAAGTGACTTTTTCACCATTGCATCGGCACTAAAGCCATTTGGTTATCATACTACTTTCATGTATGGCGGAGAGAGCAGATTTGACAATATGCGGAGCTGGTATCTTGGCAACGGATTTGATGAAATCATAGATCAGCCTTGTTTTGAAAATCCAACATTTGTAGCTCCGTGGGGAGTTTGCGATGGAGATCTGGTTGAGAGAGCAAATGAAGAGTTTAAAAAAATGCACTCCAAAAATCAGAAATTTGCAACGGTTATGTTCTCACAATCAAATCACTCTCCCTTTGAATATCCGTATGAAAAAATCGAACTCTTAAAAGATGTACCGCCAAACAATGTTAAAAATGCCGTTAAATATGCTGATTATGCTATAGGCAGATTTATTGAGCTTGCTAAAAAAGAACCTTACTACAAAGATACGGTTTTTGTGATAGTTGCAGACCATAATGTGAGAGTTTACGGCAATGATCTCGTTCCAGTAGATATGTTTCGCATCCCTGCTCTAATTCTCGGAGGAGGAATTAAACCGTTTGTTTATGAGAAAATCGCCTCTCAGCCCGATGTTTTAGCAACGGCACTAGATCTCATCGGCTTAGATTTAACCTATCCTATAATGGGACACTCTATTTTCAGCGATAAAAAACAAAATATTTCTCTGATGCAATTTCATACGTCCTATGCACTAAGAGTAGACGACAAAGTTACGGTTATCGCTCCAAACGAAAAACCCTCTACGTTTCTTTACAAAAACCCTTCTACATATTTGGATAAGGATAACCACCTGACTCCTGCTCCAAATGATACGGAACTGGAAAAAGATGCTTTGGCGTTTGTTCTTACACTTGATTATCTTTATGAGAAAAAACTTTATAAGTAATGGGGTTATATGCGAATTTTAATTGTTGAAGACGACGAAAAAATAGCATCTTTTATAAAAAAAGGTCTTCAAGAGGAGTCTTACAGTGTTGATATTACAGAAAACGGTTATGAAGCTATATACCTAATAGAAACAAATAAATACGACGTTATTTTGCTAGATTTGATGATTCATGGACTCGGAGGAATGGATGTTTGCAAAAATATAAGAGATAAAAATATAGCAACTCCAATCATTATGCTAACTGCAAAAGACAGTCTTAGAGACAAAGTTGAAGGACTAGACAGCGGTGCAAATGATTATCTGATAAAACCCTTTGCATTTGAAGAGTTACTGGCTCGAATCCGTGTAAAACTGCGAAATCCTTCAACTACATCCAGCACAATTGTTATAGCAGATTTAACAATAGACACTGCCCGTCGTGAAGTAAGCCGTAGCGATAAAAAAATAAATCTAACCGCCAAAGAGTATGCATTACTTGAGTTTTTAGCACGAAATAGCAGAAAACTCTTGTCAGAAACAACTATAAAAGACAACCTAAGCGATATGGCACAGGAGAGCATGAGCAATATTGTCAATGTTTACATCTACAGACTGCGAAACAAGATAGATAAAGGTTATGATTTAAAACTTATACACACAGTTCGTGGTTTAGGCTACATGCTAAGCGATAAAGATGTTTAAAAGTTTAAGATTAAAACTACTTTTTTATTTTTTTGTTATAAATATAATAGTTCTATTTGTTTATAGTATATTTATCTACAGTACCGCAAAAAAAGGTATTTTAAATACAACTGACACCCAGCTCAAGATGCTCTCCATTGATGTTATACCGGATTTTAAAAAAGATTCCTATGCAAATGCTAAAGAGTTTG
>CAIUZU010000058.1 GCA_903903705.1 uncultured Helicobacteraceae bacterium | reverse complement strand
GATCTCTATAGATGATTTTGGAACAGGATACTCCAACTTTGACTATTTGATGAAGCTCAAAGTTGACTATATAAAGATAGACGGCTCGATGATAAGATGTATAGATACGGATAAAAACTCTCAAATGGTGACTAAAACCATCGTAAATTTTGCTAAAAATATGGGAATAAAAACCGTTGCAGAGTTTGTACATTCTAAAAATGTTTTTATGAAAGTTCAAGAACTTGATGTCGATCTTTCACAAGGTTATTACTTCGGAGAGCCGACGGATAATATTGTTTAAAACTCTTCCATCCTAAAAACCTCATAAGCGACTTCTTCGTAGGGATGGACTTCTTTTAGTACGCTGATGACCTTTTTTATAAGAGTTTCTTTGCAAATCATCTCGATTTTGTACTCTTGTACATGCTCTACTTTGTCGAGTTCGCCTATGTATGGATGTGCGCCTTTTATCGGTTTAAACTGCCCCACTCCAAGAGCCTCAAAACAGCAACACTCATAGTTTTCATACCTTCCTGCGCCCACTTTAAAGAGAGCCTCTTTTACTCGCTCTTTATCCTCATAAGGGACAAAAAAATTTAATTTATACATGAAGTACCTCTTGTTTGCATTTTTTTAAGTTTACCATCTTCTAATCTCAAATGAGATAAAATTCGCCAATTTATTTTTTTAGGAAATTTTGATGAAAAAAGCATTAGTAAGTGTAAGTGATAAAAACGGTGTGGTCGATTTTTGTAAATCTTTAGTAAAAAACGGTTTTGAAATCATTTCTACGGGCGGAACATATAAAATATTGGTAGAAAACGGTATAAAAGCTATCGAGATAGATGAGGTTACAAAATTTCCAGAGTGCTTTGAGGGTCGTGTTAAAACTCTAAATCCATTCGTGCACGGCGGGATTTTGCATCGCCGTGACAAACAGTCGCACTTAGATCAGGCAAAAGAGCTTGGCGTGGAGGCGATAGATCTAGTTTGTGTAAACCTCTATCCGTTTAAAGCGACAATTGAAAAAACAGATGATTTTGAAGAGATTATAGAAAATATCGACATCGGCGGTCCTGCGATGGTTCGTTCGGCTTCTAAAAACTTTGACAGTGTTATGATTGTAACCGATGTAAATGATTATGCAAAAGTTATAGATGCGTTAGAGAATGAGAAAAACACGCTTGAGTTTCGCCGTAATCTTATGATAAAAGCGTTTGAGCATACAGCGGCGTACGACTCAATGATAGCAAACTACATGAATAAGCGTTTTAACGGCGGTTTCGGAGAGAAACAGTTTATAGTCGGAGAAAAGGTTATGAACACTCGATATGGTGAAAATCCTCATCAAAAAGGTGCACTTTATGAGTTTGACAAACACTACTCAAACAACTTTAAAACCCTAAAAGGCGAAGCAAGTTTTAACAACCTAAACGATTTAAGCGGTGCCGTTAAAATCGCCTCTGCATTTGGAAACGAAAATGCGGTTTGTATCACAAAACATGGTAATCCGTGCGGTTTTGCTATAAAAGATACACTTTTAGAGGCGTATGAAGAGGCTCTAAAGTGTGACCCTGTTTCTGCATTTGGCGGTGTTGTTGCGGTTAACGGTGTTGTAACAAAAGAACTTGCAATAAAGATGAACGAGATATTTCTAGAGGTTATCATAGCTGGACGCATTACTGAGGAAGCGCAAGAGGTTTTTGCTTCTAAAAAACGTATCAAGTTGTTTGAAATGGGACATGATAAGTTAGTTCTTGCAAATGACGAGAAAGATTTTAAACATATCGACGGTGGTTTTGTCTACCAAGATGCCGACAAAGTAAATGACGATGAAGTTAAAAATGCAAAACTTATGACGAAAAAAGCTGCTACTGAGCAAGAGAAAAAAGATATGGAGATAGCTTACAAAGTAGCATCTCTTACAAAATCAAACTGTGTAGTTTATGTGAAAAACAGTGCAATGGTGGCTGTGGGCATGGGAATGACAAGCCGTGTCGATGCAAGCCAATGTGCGCTAAAAAAAGCTAAAGAGATGGGTCTTGATGTAACAGGTGCCGCACTTGCAAGCGAAGCGTTTTTTCCTTTCCGTGACTCAATCGATGCAGCTGCAGCCGCAGGCGTAAAAAGCGTAATCGAGCCGGGCGGAAGCATTAGAGATGACGAGATTATAGAAGCTGCAAATGAGTTTGGCATGAGCCTTTATTTCTCGGAAGTTAGACACTTTTTGCACTAAGATTTTCTCACAATGTCAAGCGTTTTTGCTTGATTTTTTAAAGATAAGTAAAGATTATGCAAGTATAAATAAAATATATATAGGTTATAATCGGGTAAAAAAAGAGATTTGAAATGACACTTGATTTGATAATAAATTTTTTACATGAACATAAAGATGAACTCAAACAAGATTATCATGTGGAAAAAATCGGCATTTTTGGCAGCTATGCAAAAAATCAAGAAAAAGAGAGTAGCGATATAGACTTTTTTGTAAAATTCTCTCAAAAATCATATTGTAATCTTACAAGACTCTATGATTATTTTGAAAAAGCATTTGGTAAAAAAGTTGATATCATAACTGAACATAAAAACATGAGACCTTCCCTTCGCAGAGAGATACAAAGCAGTATTATTTATGGATAAGTTGTCAATCATAGAACTTTTAGACTATATTTTAGAAAGCATTTCTATAATCAGACGCAGATTTGAAAATATTAAATCTTGCGATGATTTTATGAATTCTGATGATGGAATAGATAGGCTGGATGCTATTTCTATGCGTTTGCAATCTATGGGCGAAGCATTGAAAAATATTTATAAAGCAGACAAAGAACTCTTAGAAAAAGTAAAAAATGCATCCTACTGGAGCCAAATCATCAAACTACGTGAGATAATTTCACACCACTATATCGACATTGATTCGGAAATAATATTTGATATTTGCGAGAATGAATTAAAT
>CAIUZU010000057.1 GCA_903903705.1 uncultured Helicobacteraceae bacterium | reverse complement strand
GATGAGGCTGTTGTCGGATGATGACCGGTGCCAAAAGCCAAAGCAGGATCTATAATTATATTTATAAGCTCTTTACTAGGCTCATCCCAAGTCGGATGAATATAAAATTTATCTATAACAAGAGGTTTTATACTATTTTGATACATTTTTACCCAATCGCTACTATGGAGTTTTGTCTGTTTGCATTCAATATCTATGTTTTGACCTAAAGCTTTTTGCAATGCTTCCGTAAATTGTTCCAAACCCCAAACAATAGTGTCAAGTTCATCTTCGCTTCTAATAATAAAGCCCTCATCAGTCTCTTCGAAACCGACAGGAAGGGTGTCTGATAAAAAATCTGAAAAAAGCGAGTGGTGAGAGGATACATTAACGACTAATTCGAAATAATATTCTTGCATTAACCTTCAATACCCATAACTGCACCAAGCTTCTCTTTTAAAACTTGCGGTGTAAAAGGTTTCACTATATAGTTATTAACACCTGCTTTAAGCGCTGTAATTACCTCTGCTTTACCGCCTTCTGTTGTTACCATGATTATTGGCAAATCAGTAAAACGAGAATCAGCACGAACCTTTTTAACAAGTTCTAGTCCATTCATTTCAGGCATATTCCAATCCGTAATAAGCATATCTATGTCTGAGTTTGAGTTTAGAACGTTCCACCCCTCCACGCCATCGCCGCCTTCTAGTATATCTTTATGACCAAGTCTCTGTAGTGTGTTTTTTATAATACGACGCATTGTAGAACTATCATCAACAACAAGTAATTTCAAATGAAATCCTTTTCTATAAATATTTGTAAGTTAGTAGCAATAATAATACCTAAATTTTATTTATTTTATGATTAAGCAGAGCTTAACTAAGTATCTTAAACATTTTAGCTAAATCAAGCGTTCCCTCATAGTATGCTTTACCGATAATTACGCCATCAACGCTCTTTGTAGCCATCAAAGCTTCTATATCTCTTTCATCTCTGACACCGCCGCTTGCAATTGTACTTACACCGCTAGCCTTTGCGATCTCTACCGTAAACTCAACATTAACCCCGCTTAGAGTCCCGTCTTTGCTTACATCGGTACAGATAATTGCTTCTACCCCTGCATTTGCAAACTCCCTTGCTAGGTCGGTTGCTCGCATAGAACTCACTTCACCCCAGCCCTCAACCGCGACAAACCCGTCAATTGCATCTATTCCGACGGCAATTGGATACTTTTTTGCCATCTCTTTTACAAACTCTGCATTTTTAACGGCGATAGAACCTAAGATAACTCTGTCTATACCTATTTCAAGCATTTTTTTAATAGTCTCTTCATCTCTGATTCCGCCGCCAAGTTCCAGCTTTACATTACAGTTTTCTCTTATTTTAATAATCTGCTCTAAATTTTTAGGCTCACCTGCAAACGCACCGTTTAAATCAACCAAATGTACCCATGTCGCACCCATCTCTTCAAACTTTTTTACAAGCATCCACGGTTCATCAGAGTAAATCTTTGCGCTATCCATAAGACCTTTTGTAAGTCTTACGGCTTTCCC
The DNA here is from genome assembly GCA_903903705.1 of uncultured Helicobacteraceae bacterium. Lineage (GTDB taxonomy): Bacteria > Campylobacterota > Campylobacteria > Campylobacterales > Sulfurimonadaceae > Sulfurimonas. Next base: position 781 of record CAIUZU010000057.1, on the reverse strand, counting down.
GTCTTTTAAATCAATAGCAGGGTATAAAGTCATTTTTTTCCTTAATTTTATTTACGCCGCTAAGGCGACTGAAGCTTGGCTCTTCGAGCCAGAATTTATTATTTTACAAAGCAATGAAGTTTTCCAATATTTTAAGTCCATTTTTATGGCTTTTTTCAGGGTGAGGCTGAATCCCTAAAATATTGTTATGTGCGACGGCAGATATGAATTCGTATCCATAGTTTGTGCGACCTATAATATCTTTTTCATCTGCACAATTTACATGGTATGTATGAACAAAGTAGAGATAGTGTGCTTCATCGAGACCTTTAAAAAGCGGATGCTCTTTTGTGAACATCCTGTTCCATCCCATGTGAGGAACTTTTAGCGGTTCGCTAAATTTAGCCGTATCAAAAGCGGTTACATTGCCTTTTATAAGTCCTAATCCTTCATGAAACCCAAACTCTTCGCTGCTCTCAAAAAGCAGCTGCATCCCTAAACATATACCAAACATATATTTACCGCTGTTTGCGAACTCTTTTATGGCATCTACCATGTTTCGCTCTTTTAGATGCTCCATAGCATCGCCGAATGCACCGACTCCCGGAAGCAGTAACTTATCATAATCTTTAAATTTTTGCGGATCACTCTCTATAAATGTTTCTTCACCCAAAGAGGCAAATGCGTTTTGAACACTTGCCAAATTTCCCATGTTATAATCAACGATTCCTATCATTCTTCAATCTTTAACTTTGTAAATTTTATATATATAGCCAAAGTTACAAGCAACATTGACACTCCT
>CAIUZU010000056.1 GCA_903903705.1 uncultured Helicobacteraceae bacterium | reverse complement strand
GGATTTCGTATAAGAAAAATCTAAAAAAAGTATATTTTTTTCTAAATTATTTTGTGCTAAATTTTTTGCTAAATTCATAACAATAGAGGTAGTTCCAACACCGCCGCTAATTCCTGAAAAAACAGAAATATTACTCTTTCCCCGCCGTTTTTTAATGACTGTCTGAGAATTTATAATTAAATTTTTTACCATCTCAATATTAACATCCGATTCACTTATATAAGAATCGACACCTACTCTACCTGCAAGAAGTGAATATTCAATATTGTTTTTTCCTATAACAATCATATATATATTATTGCCAAAACGGATATTTAATAATGATTTTATATCTTCTTTAGACTCAACTCTATATATTAAAACAATATCTCTACTCTTACTTTTTGCATAAAAGTTTATAAATTCATCTCCAGACGTAAAGATTCTCACATCCGTAAAATCATTTTTTAGCCTCATAAAACATTCATTTTCAACATTTGATACATACGCTACAACCATTTTTGCCTCATCTTATTTTTATAGTTTCTATTCTTTGACTATTCGTTCTAGATATGGGATCTAAATCAACCTTTTTTATATTTAAAATTAAATTTCTTTTTATACTGCTCTCAAAATTAGTAATCTCGAAGTTGTAGATTAAAATTGATAAAATATCTGATACTAAATCTAAAAGACCAAAACTCTCTCCGCTTGACCAACCAAACAAAACATCAAATATCCCTTTTTGCCCCGTACTCTCTTGACACCATGTTATCCATTGATCATCATTCCACAACCCCCCGTAAGGACTCATTACAGATTGATTTCCACCTTCATGAAACTCATAAGTCGTAGAAAAAAGAAGTAAAACTGTTTTCTTAACGTTACATGAATTTGCCATATCTCCATATACGGAACGAATTTTTAGTAATTTAAAATTTGCAAAATTGTCTACCTGTATTCCGTCATTGGTAATGGCGATATTCATAGTCATGGCATCATCTTCATCATATTCATAAGTTCTCTCAACGGGAGTTGCTACAATATTTTGCTTACTTGAGCCAAAAAGTACATTTTTTAAGTATGAAGTTAATGTTGCTACCGGCTTTAATACATTTTGTAAAAAACTAAGCTTGTTATCATCACTTCCTCCGATATCTTGCAGATAGGGAACTTCTTCTATTCGTGAGGTCATAGCCAAAAGTGCATTTTCCGTATCCGCCATAATAGTGTTTGCTTCTATTTTTGTTGTTTTGGATTGATTAAAAAAAGGCATCCAAGCATCCATGCCAAACCCACTCATAACCCTACATAACAACCCTTCATCGGAAAGATTCATAAATAAAAACTTGCATTGTTCATCCTCTGTACTTTTTTCTGCTTCTGCGTAATGCAGCAAAGATATCGGTTCATTTATTTTTTCAGGTGCGTTTATAGAAGTAGCGGTTGCACCTTCATGCTCTTTTGTCATTCTATATTTTTTTTCAACACCTGCAATAATATTTGATATATATCTTTGCCTTCTATCTACGGCGGTATCACTTCTTGGTGTATATTGTACATCTGCAATTTCAGGATCTCCAAATAACTCCATCCCAATAATTTTGCTAAAAAGAGCATCTAATATCGATGTGACAAAACCTAAAAAACCGCGATTTAATCC
>CAIUZU010000055.1 GCA_903903705.1 uncultured Helicobacteraceae bacterium | reverse complement strand
TGGAAAATTTTATAAGAAAACCTAGTTTTTCTTATAAAAAAGCAGCACTAAAAAATTTATGTTTAATAGAGTTCATATGGTTTTTAAGATATCCGAAAACTCGATTATTTGACTTTTGATATTGTCTATCTTTTTAACTTTCTCATACATTTCAAACCAGCTTAACCCATGGCGGAACTTCTTTTAAATACTTCCATTTAGTAAGGGTACTATAACTAAGCAAGGACTCTTAATAAAGAGCGTGAGCATTTTAAAAGTCTATGAAAAAGATAGACATCATTCTTTAAGAATTTATTAAGCTTACTTTAAGTGTGAAAAATTCAATGCGCGTAGACGCGCATTTAGAGATAAATTGCTTCCGCAATTTATAGTTAAGGGCGATTTCTTTTTTGTAGGACGGAATTTTGGTCGACGATTCATCATAACAATGGTTAAAACTATTGCTTTTTTCATTTTATTTTTTTCCTTTATTTTCAAATCTTTAAAAAAAACAATATAATGATATTCAAAACAAGGATTTAAAATGTTAAAAAGAGTATTTTCAACAACAGCAATAGCGGCATCAGTTATCTTATTGAGTGGGTGTGGAAGCAATATCCCAAAACCTACGCAAGGAAAAGAAAAACCTACAGTTTTTATTGAATCAAAAACAGCAAAGAAATTTGAAAATTTAACCGAGGAAAATGCCGTTTGGAATGGAATATCACCACATTTTGTTAAAAACAAGCAATATATGCGTTGTGATATGACACATGAGATAATGGCTGCTTTTGTTTACAATGGATTTGAGCTTGTTCAAGAAGTAAAGGATGCGGATTATAGAGTAGAAGTGGAGGTGAATTCTTGTAGCCCCAATATTATAATGTATGCTGATAATAGCAGCGGAACTGAAATCACTGAAAAAAAACTATACAAAGCTTTTGCAAAATTTATAGAAGATAAAAAAACAAATCTTCCTAGTGATGCAGAAGAGATTTTAACACTTATATCGAAAAATGACAAAGAGGGGTTCAAAAGATTTTACGACGGGCAATATATTCAAAAAATAGATAGTTTTCCCACAGGAAATTTGGGATTTTATGATAAGCAGGAAAGGGAATACCTATCAAAAACAAATGGCATTGTATTTCCAAATAAATATTACATGATGAGCGATGCAGATAAAGAAGTCATTTCGCATTTCTATGAAATTACAGATAAAGGTAATAATCCTTCCCAGATAAATTCTCACATAGGGGGAGTAAACATGTTTGGTGGCGGAGCAAATATGGTTGGAACTTATGGAAGCGGTTCTGCTGGTGGCAACATGGGCGTGGCTTTTATGGGTCTCGGTGCGCTAATGGCTTTTGGCAATACTCTTCCACCTATTAGTATAAATAAATTTACCATAGAAAATACCAAAAATGGCAAAAGAACTGTAGTCTATGGCAATATAAAAGAACACAGTTGGCATAATAATTTAATGCAGTTAAGGGGATTTACTTTTGGACATATTGCGTGGAAAGATATAAATTAACACGCCTGTTTATATAGTTATTGGTGC
>CAIUZU010000054.1 GCA_903903705.1 uncultured Helicobacteraceae bacterium | reverse complement strand
GTATGAGTGATGAACACAAAGCAGAGCTTAAAAAAGTTAAAGATGAGTCTTATGCTGCAGGTTTGGAAGCAGGCAAAGCACTAGCTCTTAAAGAAGAAGATAAAAATATGGCAAATGCTCTCTCTTTGTATACATCGTCTATAGTAAAGCTGGAAAACAGTGCAAAAGAGTTTGAATCAGCATTGGAAGAGATAAAAAAAGAGTTAATAGGTGCAGCTTTGGATATTTCTAAAGAGGTAATCAAGGTTGAACTGAGTGAAAATTCAAACAAAGTTGCTATAACTTTATCCGGAGAGCTTATTAAAGAGCTGCAAAGTTCTTCAAAAATAGTTTTAAAAGTAAATCCGGCAGATCATGGAGCTATTTCGCAAGCAACAGGTTCCCTTGCTCATGTAGAAGTTATGTCAGACAGTGCGGTTAGTCTTGGCGGTGTTATAGCTATTAGCGATGCAGGCAATATTGATGCACAAATAGCAAAGAGATTTGAGAGGGTAAAGCGAGTGGCATTAAGTGAGTAAAAAAAGATAATGAATATAAAAAAAAGTTCAATTAAAGAGTTAGAAAATCTCTGTGCAAAAATAAGAGAAGAGATATTAAGAGTCGTTAGTAAAAACGGCGGACATTTGAGTTCTACGCTCGGAGCTACAGAGATTATAGTTGCGATGCATGAAGTATTTGACTCCAAAAAAGATCCCTTTATTTTTGATGTATCTCACCAATCATACGCCCACAAGCTTTTAACTGGAAGATGGGATGCATTTGATACATTAAGACAATTTAACGGCATATCCGGATATACAAAACCAAACGAGAGCGAGCATGACTATTTTGTAGCAGGGCATAGCTCAACATCTATCTCTTTAGGTGTAGGTGCTGCCAAAGCTATAGCGCTAAAAGGGGAACAGGACTCAAGAGTTCCCGTAGTCATGATTGGTGATGGATCTATGACGGCAGGTATGGTATATGAAGCCCTAAACGAGTTGGGCGATAGAAAATACCCGATGGTTATCATACTTAATGATAACGAGATGAGTATAGCAAAGCCAATAGGCGCTATAAGCAGAATGCTAAGCTCAGCGATGGCATCTCCGTTTTACCAATCTTTTAAAAGACACACCGAGAATTTTGTAGATAATTTTGGGGAGAGCGCTCACTACATTGCAAAAAGAATGGAAGAATCTTTAAAGTTGATTACCCCAGGAATTCTTTTTGAAGAGATGGGAATTAATTATATAGGACCGGTGGACGGTCATAATTTATCGTCTCTTATAGAAATTTTGCAAAAAGCAAAAGAACTTAAAAAGCCCGTAATAGTTCATGTGCAGACACTAAAAGGCAAAGGATACCAGATAGCGGAGGGCAAAGAGGAGAAGTGGCACGGCGTAGGTCCTTTTGATTTAGACAGCGGAAACGCATCTAAAAAAAGCTCTTCTAAAAGTGCTACTCAGATCTACTCGGAAGCTCTGCTTCATCTTGCAAAACATGATAAAAAAATAGTCGGTGCTACGGCGGCTATGCCAAGCGGTACAGGACTGAGCGAACTTATGGAACTATTCCCTGATAGATTTTGGGATGTGGCAATTGCCGAACAGCATGCGGTTACTTCTATGTCAGCTTTGGCAAAAGAGGGCTTTAAGCCGTTTTGTACCATCTACTCTACATTTTTGCAACGCGGATATGATCAGATAATACATGATACTTGTTTGATGGATTTGCCGGTTGTTTTTGCACTTGATCGTGCCGGAATAGTCGGAGAAGACGGTGAGACGCATCAAGGAGTTTTTGATATCAGTTTTTTAAGAGCTATTCCGAATATGACTCTTTTTGCTCCAAGAGACGAAAAATCTTTTCATCAGGCAATGGCGTTTGCGGCACAATATGAACACCCATGCTCTTTACGATATCCAAGAGGCTCTTTTATGGAGAGCAACTTGCCTGAGTCGCTTCCTTTTACACTTGCAAAGTCTCAACTGCTTCGTTCAAATGCAAGTGATATTTTGTTTATAGGTTATGGAAACGGAGTCGGGCGTGCATACCAGAGTGCAGAGTTTTTAGAGATGGAAGTTAGCATATTGGATCTAAGATTCGTAAAACCTCTTGATGAGAAGATGCTTCTTGAACTCTCAAAAAAACATAAAAAATGGTTTGTTTTTAGCGACAGTGCCAAAATGGGCGGAGTCGGCTCAGCTATTTTAGAGTTTTTAGCAAAAGAAAAAATCCTAAATGTTAGCGTAGAGAGTTTCGAATATGAGGATAGGTTTATAACACACGGAAACACCAAGTTGGTAGAAGAATCACTCGGACTGCTTCCTCATCAACTGGCAAAAAGAGTTGAGATACTTGTCGAGTCTTCAAAGTAAAATCTCGCAGGCAAAAGCTAAACTTTTAGTTGAATATCCGCTCTTTGGCATGATGGCTTCAAAGCTTGAACTTGTGCAAAACAGCGATATACAAAGTTTTAAAAGCAATGGTATTAAGCTTGAGTATAATAGCGATTTTTTAGAGAAGCTCGAACTTGCTCAGATGGAGTTTGTCTTTGCAAACGGTGCAATGCATGCTTCACTCTCACATGAGAGAAGAAAAAACGGCAGAAGCGGCTGGCTTTGGCAGTTGGCAACCGACTATGCCGTCAATGACATGCTGGTGCAAAATGGGTTGGACTGCCCGATAGAAGCACACTACTCAAAAAGATTTAGCGGACTTTATGCCGAAGAGATTTATGAAGAGTTGAAGGCGGATATTTTACAAAATGAGCTAGAGTATGAGGCAGATACTTTAGATGACGTACAGCAAGATAATAGTAAAAATGAAGGTATCAATGATAACGAAGAGCTGAGTGAACAGCTTTTTGAAGAGTTCGCAAAGGCTCTCTTAGATGCGGAGCTTAAAAACGGTGAAGTGCCGACTTCAATAGATAGATTTTTTAATATAAAAAAGAGTGATTGCAAAATCAACTGGAGAGATGAGCTAAAAGCCGCATTGGATAGATTTCATAAAGATGACTATACGCTTCTTCCTCCAAGTAAAAAATTCCTTCATGCCGGAATTTATCTCCCCTCATGTATCAGCCAAAGATTTAAGTTTGTTATAGCGATAGACAGTTCAGGTTCAGTTGATGAAAAGCTTTTAGGTGAATTTATAAGCGAGTTGAACTCTCTTACAAATACGCTGCAAAACTATCAGATAGAATTGTTAGTTTGTGATGATACGATTCAAGAACATAAAACTTTTTATAGCGGAGATATTGTAGAAGTTGCATTTCAAGGCGGAGGAGCAACTGATTTCCGACCTGTTTTTGAATTTATAAAACATTCGCTTGAAGATGTAAAACTTCTTCTGTACTTTAGTGATTTAGAGGGTGTTTTTCCAAAAGATGAACCGACATATGCCGTGAAATGGATATCTCCAAAAGAGAGAGAAGTTCCTTTTGGAGATCTTATAATTCTGCGAGATTAGTTATGTACTACTTGATTTCTTCCGTTTTGTTTTGCGTTATATAGCATCATGTCGGCTTGACTTACACTTTCTTCAAGAGCATCTTCGTGGTTTATTGCGACGCCGATAGAAATCGTAAATTTTATTGCTTCTCCCTTATCTGAGAGAGTGGTTGAATTTTGTGCCATTTCTCTTAATTTTTCAAATATTTCTAATGCACTGTTTTTTGATGTGTTTTTTACGACAACACAAAACTCCTCTCCGCCAAATCTTGAAACCATATCATCTTGATTTGTATTTGCTCTTAGAATATCGGCTAAAGTATTTATTATTTTGTCTCCTGAGTCATGTCCATAAGTATCGTTGATTCTTTTAAAATGGTCAATATTTATCATAGCAATTGCAAAGTGTTCATTCTCATTCATCGCCTTTTCAAAATAAGCAGGCATATTACTAAAAAAGTATCTTCTATTATAGAGTCCGGTTAAAAAGTCACGGCTTGCATGATTTGTTACAGCATGTATGTTTTCCAGTGCTTCAATGGAGTTGTTGATGCGGCATGAAAACTCTTCTTTAGAGAAAGGCTTTTTAATGTAGTCATTTGCACCGTTTTTTAGAAAAAGTGCTGTTGTTTCTTCATCATTGTCGCTAGAGACTACTATAATCGCCAAATCATTTTTAGTAAAATTTTTTCTGATTTCATAAGTTAGCTCAAGCCCATTTAAAACAGGCATATGATAGTCGGTTAATACCAGACTTATATCAGGATTTGCATTAAGCATGCCTAATGCCTCTTCGCCATGAGCAACTGTTATAACTTTGAAAAACATATTTTCAAGCATACTTTGCATCTGTTTTCTAAATACAAGCGAGTCATCTACCACTAAAATTTTATGATTTTGATTTTTTTGAACTCTTTTTATCATTTGAATTATATAATTTACATCATTGATGCCGCTTTTATTTACATAATCTATAATATTTTTCTTAAGCACTTTAGCTCTAAACTCTTTGTCAATATTTCCGCTTAAAATAATTACATGATTTTTTTTCTCTATAACATAGTCTACAACTTCACCGTTTGGAGCATCAGGGAGATTAATGTCTAAAAGTGTTAAAAAGTAGCTGTATCTGCTTAAAAACAACTTAGTTTCGGATAAGCTAT
>CAIUZU010000053.1 GCA_903903705.1 uncultured Helicobacteraceae bacterium | reverse complement strand
TGTTTACCTGTTTGTGTGAGTTTGCTTGGAAGTGGGACTTTAGTCCCGCACTATGGCGAGGCTAAAGCCTCACTTCCAATTAAGTTTCATTTATTTTTAGTCTCCGAAATAAGTGGTAAAAAGCTTAAGTTAGTGCCATTCTTCACAGGGGTATAATTTTTAACTTTCACCCCTTTTTTACTTCAAAAAATATCAGCTATTTTCCAATGTTTTTTGTATGCTATATAAGCAACTACGGGTGCAATTAAAAGTGCAAGTGGAAAAAGAAATTGTAAATCATTCATTATATAAGTCCTTTAATTTTGTTTGTAGATCGCCAAGTTTTATTAAATTGGTAGATATGCCTAAAACAGCTATAAAGAAAGCTATTTACGATAAAATCGTAACAACTGGATTATCAGCTGCTTCATTTACCCCATAAACCCATGTACCTCCAGCTATTGCTAAAAATGCTATAAGCTTCTTGTTTGCAATATCAGCTTTTTTGTTTATGACATCTGTTTTATCTTTTATTTCCATGTCAGAATTATATCATTTTTTGTAATTTGTTAGTTTTTTATAAAAAAGTAAGATTCATTGAGGGGCGTAATTTTGTACGGAAGCAAGGTTTTAACCTTGCCACTCAACAAGACGAGGTTAAAACCTCGTTTCCGAGAGAGTAGAAAAACGGAAGCGAAGTTTTATCTTCGTCCCTTCTGTTTAGCTTTTGGCTAAAAATGTTATAAGCTTCTTGTTAAAGTTTAAGTTTTAAAAGAGTGCCTGACACCCTTTTTTCACCCTTTTTTTGAGCTTATTTATGTAAAAAGTAAAGTAAGAGATATTTTTTAGTTTTTATTTATATTTGTGCGGTATAATTTTGCTAGTTGGGACAAATAGAGAGCTACGAACTCTCTATAAGCTTTTAATACAATCTTGTTGCTAATAGCATCAAGATAATAACAATTATGAGGGCTAATCGCATTGTTATATCCTTTAGTTAAAGGCTGACCCTGTCCCACCTTCTCCTTCACAATACAATCAAACCAATCATAACCGCCAACTAGAACTGTAATGATAGCTGATACTTCTCTAGAATTTTACTAACTGCTGCATGACTTATATTTAAAAAATCTGCTATTTCACTTTTTGTGTAGCCGTATTCATATGCTTTTTTAATATTTTCATCTCTATTTATATCACGATCAAGTTCAAAAAAAGCCTCTAATCTTTTACTCAGTACTTTTAGTTTGCCATCTTCTTTGACTATTAATTTTGGAGATTTATAGACTATATCTATAGCATCAATATCCATCTCACTGCTGATATAGTCTGCGTACTCATCATAAGTCATATCAAAAATCTTAGAGTTATTTAAAAGTTCATAGTAGTTGTGTTTATATTTCCATTGAAAAAAAGATTGGTACTTGTAGAATTCTACTTGTTTTACCATTGCTGCTTTTATGGGGTTTCTCTCTATGTATTTTGCTACTATCCAAAAGTGAGCATCATCAAAGAGAGGATAAGATTTGTATCTACCTTGCCAGAGATGACCGCTTCTTGTGTACCTTTTGTTGAAATATTTGGAGTATTTATCGTTTATAAATTGAATAGCTTTTGAGAGGTTGGCTTGTTTGGTTTCTAGTAAGAGATGGTAGTGGTTTGTCATAAGACAAAATGCGTGTATGGTAATCTCATACTCTTTGGTAAGTTTGAGCAGTAAATCTAAAAAGAAATTATAATCTTCGGGTTCAAGATAGATAGCTCTACGCTCTACTCCACGGTTTATAATATGATAGTGTCCAG
>CAIUZU010000052.1 GCA_903903705.1 uncultured Helicobacteraceae bacterium | reverse complement strand
TTATAAATGATATTATGCAAGAGTATCCTAACTCGCTATTTAAGGCAGAGTTGCTTTTTTATAAAATCAGAGTCTACTCAAAACTGCATCAGGATGAAAAACTCATAGAGGTTGCAAAAGATTATCTAAGAGACTACTCCTCAGATGAGAATGTTCCGGAAGTTTTATCGCTTATAGCAAAATCTTACAATAAAACGGGAATGAATAGTGATGCCGACTACTTCTTTGACAGGCTATTTAGCGAACATTCAGACTCTGTTTATGCCAAGTGGGGATATCTCTATATGGGTGAAGCATTGGAGAATGAGGGAAGTTATGCAAAGGCAAAAGCTTTATACGAAAAAGCACTCAAAGAGACGGATGATGTCAATGTTGCACTCGCTGCCGCATATAAGTTGGCACAAAACAACTTAGTCAGTTTAAACATCCCTGAGGCTGCTAAACATATACAAAAGATTGTAAAGGCAAAACCGGAATTTTTTTCAAATGAAAATCTTGAAAAGTCCATGGAGATGATGTATGAGTTTGTAGATAATTCAGATTATATCTCCGGTGCGGCAATAGCTAAAGCACTCTTTGAGAAAATGGATCCAAAAGCTGACCAATATGAAAAATTATCAAAAAACATAGGTATCTGGCTTAGTCAAACGGAAAATAAAAAAGAGGCTCTGGCAGCTTTAAATGTATATTTGGAGAAATTTAACGAGGGCGAATTTTCTCAGGTGGTGCAGGTTGCAAAAGATGCGCTCTTTTTTGATGTAAATGATGAAAATGCATCGGTTAAACTCTCTACCTATGATAAATTGATAAACGAATACGGCGGAGACAGCATCGGAAATAAAGCTTTATATGAAAAGGCAAAACTGTTAATAGCAAGTGGTGCGTTTAGTAAAGCGTTAGATATGGAGAAACAGCTCCTTGTGCTTGATGCACATGAGTATCAAGATATTCCAAAACTTATCACCGATGCAGCTATAGGAACAATGAAGCAGGCGCTTGATGCAAAAGAGTGTAACAGCGTGCTTGTAATCTCGTCTCAGCATAAAATAGAGTTATCAAACGAGTGGGATGATGGCATCTATGAGTGCGCCATGAAAGGAGCCGACTTTATACTGGCTAAAAAAATGGCGGATAGAAACCTAAAGTCAAAAGATATAAACGAGAGAAAGAAGTGGCTCTACAGATATATAAAAGTTGATTTTGCAACAGGAAACTACAGCAATGTTATCGAGGCATCCAAAGAGCTTATAGAGCTAATAAAGAGCGATAAAGATTCAGAGTATAAGGATGTTTACAGATATATTTTCGATACTTACCATAGACTTGAAAATGCAAACAAGATGATTGAAGCTATAACAAATTTGCTAAAAGTGTATAAAGACGATTACCTTGATATTGATAGATATGTAGCTATTATGACTGTAGGAAGCGATAAAAAAGATAATAATCTGGTTATTGAGTACGGTGAGAAGATCATGAAAATACAGCAAATATCAGTTTCACACGCACAAAGTCCGTTTGTTGAATTTGCACTTTATGAAGCATATATACAAAGAGAAAATTATAAGAGAGCTTATGAAGTTGTAAAATCTCTAGATACACTTGAACTAAGCAAAGAGAACCGAGCAAGACAGAAATATCTTCTAGGAAACGTCCTCACCAAACTCTGGAAGGATGAAGCTGCACAAAAAGCCTACCAAGAGGCGATAGATGCAGATAAAGAGTCTGCATGGGCACAACTGGCAAAGAGTGCTAAAGCTTTGTAATATAGCTGTTTAGTGCTCTCTATGCAGTCTTATAAACCATATATCAATATATCTTGCTATACTTCTCCTTATTTTGAAAACAGGAGGTGTTATGGAGCTATTTTTACAAACCGTCGGTTCTATATATGACGAGACGAGAGTTAAGATACTGAAGTTTATAAACCAAAACGGCGAAGTTTGCGTTTGCGATATAGAAAAC
>CAIUZU010000051.1 GCA_903903705.1 uncultured Helicobacteraceae bacterium | reverse complement strand
ATTTTAATTATTAGATAAAATACGCACATGGAAAATAAATTAAATAAAAGAGAGCGATATAAAGCTCAATTAAAACCAATTGACTACTATAAAGATTTTGAAAATATTGACTTTGAAAATCTTGGTGAGGGAGATAGATACTATCTTCAAGATTTCGGCATATTTAATACCGATTTTTTAGAAGATGAGTTTACAATCCGCATACGCATACCCGGCGGCAGAATATCCGCCCAGCAGTTTGCAGATGTTGCTAAAATAGCAGATGAATATAACTTGACTATTATCTTGACGGCAAGAGCAGGCATACAGCTTCACAATATAGAGGCTGAGAATGTTTTAGAGATCTACAAGCGTATAAACGCTCTTGGCATCTCTACATGGCAGAGTTTTGGAGATAATGTAAGAAATATAGTAACGGATCCTTACGATGGATACGGAAAATACTCTGAGATTGAAGTCTATGGTATTATAATGCAGATGCATAACTATATCATCGAAAATCCACGATATGTAGGTATGCTGCCTCGCCGTTTATCTATCGGCATATCCGGTAACCGCTCAAACGTAACCTCGCTCTTTGCAAACGACATCTACTTTGCACTTGCTAAAAAAGATGGTGTTTTTGGGTTTAACGTCTACATGGGCGGAAAAAATACGGAAGTAGCTCAAAGTGCAGATATCTTTTTAAAAGAGAGTGAAGTGTTTGATTTTTTCAAAGCTTTGGTTGAGGCGTTTTATCTTCACGGATCTCGCTTTTCTCGCTCTAAAACACGTATCTTTCACATGATAGAAGAGATTGGGATGGACGGCTTAAAAGCCCATATCAAGAGCGAATACAAAAGAGAGTTCGAGAGTGAGGGAGAGCTTATTTTAGAGAAATCAAATTTTAGTGAATTTCATAAGCTCAAAGACGGTACTTTTGGATTTTGCTATCAAACGGATTTTTCAAGACTAAGCACAAATGAAATAAAAAGCATTGCAGACTTTGTCACAAAGAACAATGCGGAGATACGTTTTGGGATAGATCAAAATATCTACATTCTATCTCTAAAAGAGCCATCAATTACACTAAAATCACCTGCCCTAAGCGATACGATAGTAGCATGTGCAGGAAACCTCTGCCCGTATGCAGTTTGGAGCATCAAAGATGAAACATCTTATCTGCCTCTTGATAAGATAAACGAACACCGCATACAAGTAGGTTTTTCAGGATGTGCAAAAGGGTGCGGAAGACATAGACATACCGACATAGGTCTGATTGGCTTAAAAACGAACAACTTTGGAGATACGGACGGAGGAGCTAGAATCTTCTTAGGTGCTCTTCACTCAGACGGAACATCAGTTGGACGACAACTCTTCTCAATGGTTCCTTTTGTTCATCTACATAGAGTTGTATCGCTTGTGATTGAACTTTTTGAGTTAAGCGGACATAGAGACTTTGAAGAGTATGCAAAAGATATCTTATGGAACTACTCTGAGGATTTTTTATCTCTGTGGGTTTTGGCAAATCTTGAAACAAATAGATCCGTTATACTTCCAAAACTTGACATAATGAAGAGTTTTGAGTTTGAAGTATCACTTCTTAAGAGCGAATTTGCAGAGTTGGATTTTTGGCAACATGTAGATGAGAGCTTTTTTAATGCAATCAGCTACTTATCTAAAAAACTTTGGACTATTGAGGGAGAAGACCCTCACTACAAACCGAAGATTCAAAGAACTAATTTCCGTTAAAAGCGAGTTGGTAACCAACTCCTTTTACATTTTTTATCAGTTTTTTCGATGTTTTTGCTCTGAGACGCCTTATAAAAGTTCTAACTCTCTCATCGCTCACATCTTCTTCCCATAGATTTTTTTTAATGAGAGTGTCGTCTATTACGCTCTCTTGATTATCAAGCAAAAGAGATAAAAACTTCATCTCGTTTTTTGTAAGAGGAACAAATCTATCTTTTTTATACAAAGAGTTTGTGCTTTTATTAAATACAAATCCATCATCAAGCTTGATAAGTCTATCCGATAATTTTGGAGTGATGCTCTGAATATAGTCCAAGAGTTCATCCGTGTCAAAGGGTTTTAAAAAATATTTATTAATACCTATATCAATGGCACTAAGAAGCTTCTCTTTTTCACTAAAAGCACTCAACACTATAATATGAATATCCGGATTTATTTTTCTTAGCTCTTGTGCCATTTCAAGCCCTGACATGCGAGGCATCATAATGTCGGTAATAACAATATCCGGTTTAAGCTTCTTAAATAGTGCTATGCCTTCCAAACCGTCTTTAGCAATCAAAAAAGTATAAAAACTATCCGCAACTGCCTCTTTTAAAAGCCTTGAAATACTCTCCTCATCCTCTACAAGCAAAACTTTAAGATCTTTTAGGGCTCTATTTTTCATTATCATCCAATGGGATTTTTATGCTAAAGATTGTTGTCTTTTTCTTACTCTTAACATCAAGCGTACCATGAAGACCTTGCTCACAAATCATCTTTGACATAAATAGTCCAAGCCCCGTACCACGGCTTTTATGCTTAGTGGTAAAGTAAGGCTCAAAGATCTTCTCAATGTTCTCTTTACTTATCCCTCCTGCATTGTCCTGCACCTCGATAACGGCAAAACCGCTCTCTTTTTTTGTGCTTATATTTATCTCTCGAAGCAAAATACTATTATGTATAAAAGCGTCTTTTGAGTTATTTATCAGATTTATTATCACCTGAGTAAGCTCATTTGTAATTCCAAGAACTTTTATATCTTCAAAATTTGTCTTAATGGTTATCATCTCATCATTAATGACACTCTCTAAAAGTCCGATGGACTCTCTTATGCTATCACTTATATTAAAATAGTATAGCACCTTGTTTGGGGAAAAGAAATTTGTAAAATCATCTATTGTTTGAGACATATTTTTGATGATATTTTTACTCTCATCATAAAATTTTGACATATCTTCGACTCTATCGTTTTGAACCGCTTTTTTTATATTAAACATCGCCAAACTAAGCTCTGTTAGAGGCTGTCTCCACTGATGAGCGATATTTGCTATCATTTGACCTAGGCTCGCATGACGTGACTGCCAAAACATGACACGCTGCTTCTCCTCGTTTTTTCTTATCTCATCACGCACCCGTGCTTCTAATGTTTGGTT
>CAIUZU010000050.1 GCA_903903705.1 uncultured Helicobacteraceae bacterium | reverse complement strand
CCATTTTAAACAACTTAAGCGAACTTAGCCAAAAAAGATCTTCCGTAGATTCTCTAAAAATGAGCGCTCCTGATGTTGCTGCATACTATACTAAAACTATCATCACTTTTATTGATGCCGCTACTGTCATACCGACACTGATGAACGATAAAGATGGAAGAAACACCATTCAAGCATATACTCATCTAGCTTCTGCAAAAGAATCTTTGGGGCAAATTAGAGCTTTGTTAAATCAAGCTTTTAATCAAAATTCCATAAATCATATCAACTACTCGCTTGTTATCGGCAGAGAACTTGTATATGATGTAAATAGAAGAAAATTTGAAACTCTATCACCAAATGAGATAGCAAAATACTATAGCAATAATTTCAAAGGCGAAGCGGTAGATAAAACCTTAGCAATGATAGAAACGGCAAAAACCAAGGGATTGGAAGGCGGCTTCGATATCGATGCAACTGTCTGGTTTACAAATGTAACCGAATCTATAGACATCCTTAGAAATGTTGAACTTGAGCTTTACAAATTTGTTTATAAAGCTATGGATGAAAAAATAGAAGATTCTTCATCCAATATTATAATGCTCTCTTTGGCTCTTGTGATCGGATCTGCTATTTTTGCGATATTTATTTTTTTCCTTACAAAAGTTTCTATCTCAGATCCTATAGAGAACTTTAAAAACACTCTGCTAAAAATTAGCGCAACCCATGATTTGACCATAAAAGTGGATGAAAACGCACCTCTTGAACTGTCTCAAATGGCGCATAGTTTCAATAGGTTAATCACTACTTTAAAAGATCTCATAGAAACTTCAAAACAAAGTTCAAGCGAAAATGCTTCTATTTCACATGAACTATCGGCAACAGCGATGGGAGTCGGAGAGAATGTTGAAAAGAGCGTTATCGTAATCAGAAATGCGGCAAAAAAAGCGGATGAGATTAAAGAAGAGATTCAAAGAGCTATATCCGATGCGCAAGAGAGTAAAAAAGATATTATCAAAGCGAATGAAAATCTTAGAACTGCCAGAGAAGAGATTGTCCATCTTACTTCAAAAGTTCAAAGCAGTGCAGAACTTGAAGTCAATCTTGCAGAGAGAATGAAAACACTTTCAAACGAAGCGAATGAAGTAAAGCAAGTTCTTGAAATCATCTCCGACATTGCGGATCAAACAAATCTTTTAGCTCTTAACGCCGCTATTGAGGCAGCACGTGCAGGTGAACATGGAAGAGGATTTGCAGTCGTTGCGGACGAGGTTAGAAAACTTGCGGAAAGAACGCAGAGCAGTCTAACGGAGATAAACGCCACCATAAATATCATAGTTCAATCCATAGTAGACGTAAGCAATCAAATGGGCGATAACTCATCAGAGGTTCAAGAGCTGGCAAACAGTGCGACAGAAGTGGAAAAAATGATAAATCAAAGTGTTGTAATTGTAAATGATGCGGTAAAAGCAAGCGATAAAACCGTAAATGATTTTGAAAAAACGGGCAAAGACGTAGAGTCTATCGTCGCTCAAGTTTCACAAATCAATGAAATATCTTCAAAAAATGCGAGAAACGTAGAAGAGATCGCAGCGGCGGCAGAACATCTAAATTCTATGACGGATGAGCTTCATACAAAACTTGAGACTTTTAGAACATAAAAAACTTTCATAGCTTAGTAATGAACGGCAAGCCAAACACTCTCTTCGTTTGGTCTTGTCCAAGAGACTCTATGTTTTTTATGTGCCGCAATATTTATAAAATCTCCGACTTTTAGTCTAACATCGCTCTCGTCTTCAAATGAGACAACTGCTTCACCTTTGAGCAGAATTACCCATTCATCGCTCGCTTGATCATACCAATCAAATTCTGTCGTTGTATGCCCATAAGAGACGATTCTCTCAATTTTTACTCCATCTTTTGAAACTAGCTCTTCAAAAAACTCATTCATGGATGGCTTTGGAATATTTTGAAAAATATTTTTACTCATAAAAACATGCACTTACATATCCGACAACTCTCTGTGTATCGCCGCTAGCATCCGCACTCGTTCTATAATCAAGAAGAAGCGATTTCAATCCCTGTTTTTTAGCACTTAAAAGAGCTGCTTCAACCCCAATCATTCCGCAAGCTTCACATCCATCATGCAGCCTGTGTGCATCTAACTTCTCAATCGCTTCTAAGCAGATATTGTCCAATCTTGCGGCATTGCTAAGTGTGTAAAAATGGCTTAAATCCGTACTTATGATAACTCCGCACTCTTTTTCATTTAAAACAAAATCTATAATTTCGCAGAGCATTTGAGCAGAAGCGTAGGAGTATACCAGCTCAACTATCTCGGCATCTTCGATATAGTGCTTTATAAACGGAAACTGAACCTCCGTGCTGTGTTCGGCATGTGCACCAGCAAAACAAGAGAGATGAAAACGCTCTTTTAATTTTTGAAATAAAAAATCTGAACCCTCTATATCTCCAAGCGGAGTTTCATAAGCAGTAAAATTACACAAAGAAACCCCATCAAATCCTACTTTATGAGACGGTCCGATAACTACAAATTTTTTAACTCCACTCTTTTGCAGAATTCTGTAGGCAACATTTGCACTATATCCGGAGTAGATATAGCCTGCATGCGGAACGATTGCAACTTTGCTGTGTACCTCAGGCAAAACTGCCTCTTCATCGTATGTAGTACTAAAATGTTCAAAATATCGCTCTATCTCAATAGCTCGCCCCGGATAAAAAGCACCGTTTACGCTCATCTCTCGTTTCACATTCTGCTCCTAACGTTTTATAATGAGGCTATCTCATTAAATTTTTCTTCTATCGCATCGACTCTGTATCTGTATATCATCGGGTGTTTTTCATATACGGACGGGGTCAAACCTGCTTTCATGCTTAAATGCTCTAAAAACTCTCTTGGTGTTTTTAACTGTTCCCAAACTTGAGGCAAAAAAGTACCTTGGCTCCCCTTGTAATTTATAATAAGCCCGTCAACATCCGGTCTAACCTTTTGAAGCAGATCACTAAAATCTTCATACTCCAAAATTTCCGGTTTGCTAAGAACCGAGACTTCCACCTCTACATCTGAGGGTTCACTCTCATTAAGCGGATAAAATCTAGGATCTTCAAATGCTGCTGCAACGGCATTGTGTACGATATCATTATAAAGGGAGCGGTGTGCAATTATGGATCCTATGCAGCCTCGTAAACTCTGTTTGTGCTTTAGCGTTACAAATGCAGCACCCTCTGCCACCAACATCGGATGAGCTTCAAGCAAACTCTTTTCGTCAAATTTATACGAATTGTCGAACTGACACATTATCGCACTTTTTGCGACTCTAAGTAAAATCGGATCTAGCATCTTTTTTACCTTTTATCTAATTATCTCTTTGAGAGCATCCTCAAAATCCCCATACTCAAAAGCAAATCCGCTCTCAAGCAACTTTGTCGGATAGACCTCTTTTGAGTCGAGCATAACAGTAGATCCCTCTCCAAAAATCAACTTCAATACAAAAGCCGGAAGAGGGAAAATCGTAGGACGATGAAGAAGTTTTCCCAAAATTTTTGTCTGTTCTTTATTTGAGATAGGATATGGTGCCGTAAAATTAATCGCACCGTTTATATCAGGTGTTTTCATAATAAAATACACAGCCTTTACAAGGTCGTCCAAATGAATCCAAGAAACTATCTGCTTTCCGCTTCCCATTTTGCCGCCGACTCCCATCTTAAAAGGAGGAAGCATTTTTTGCATTGCACCACCTTCTTTTGCATAGATAACCCCGAATCTCATCTGCACATTACGCACACCGAAATCTCCGGCTCTTCTTGCTTGTGCTTCCCAATCTCTGCAGAGGTTAGACAAAAAATCATCCGCATATTTATGAGAGCCGTCTTTATGTGAATGAAAAGAGTCATAAATTCCAACAGCAGAAGCGTTTAAAAAAAGCTTTGGCTTCTCTTGGCATAAACCGATAGCGTCAACCAACTTTTTTGTAGTATCTATACGACTGTTGTAGAGCTTTTTTTTGTACTCATCATCCCAACGTCCAAGAATAGTTACTCCGCTCAAATTTATCAAAACATCACATTTTTCTATCTGCGCAGCCACATCTTCTACAGATATATCATCACGATTCTTAACGCCTACAACCTCGTTGTTCATGGAGTTAAAAAAACTCTCCAGCTTTGAGCCGACCAAACCGCTTTTACCGCAAATGGCTATTTTTAGTCTATTTCCTACCGCCATGTTAAGCTCCAAAAGTCAAATATGCCTCATTATAAGTCTATCTATATAAAAGAGTGCTTAGAGTTCTAGGAGTACGGTATCTCTTCTTGTGATTTCAAGCTTTTTACATGCACTCTCAAAAGCCATGCTCTCGCCTATTAGGATGCATTTATGTTTTGCTCTTGTAATGGCTGTATAGATTAGTTTTGTGTTGTGCATGATGTAGTGTGAAAAGCTCATCGGGATAACAACTATATCATACTCCATGCCTTGAACTTTATGAATGGTAAGTGCGTAAGAGAGCATTAGATGCGATTTTAACTCCTCATATTCATAAATAACCACGACATCTTCATTCGGATAGAAAACATACGCTTGTTCATCCTCTTCTTCTATCTTAAAAAGGAGTCCGCTCATGCCGTTAAATATACGTCTTTGCGCAGAATCTTCACCACTTTTAAAGCCCTCACCGCTCCATGAAGTCATATTTTCATTTTTGGTGTGAACCACTTTGTCCATAAGTCTAAACTCCACACCGCCCTTTTTCACAGACTTTTTAGGATTCGGGTTAAAATACTCTTGCAAAACTATATTTAAGTTGTTAGATCCGAGAGTTCCGCCTTTCATGGGCGTTATAACCTGAAAATAGTTGAGATACTCTTTTATGCGTTTATTGCTTAGTCTATACCTTGCTTTTTCAATCGACTCTACGACTTTATGGGCGATCTCTGCGACTATCTGAGCTGCATTTTCCTCTCTTAGGTTTTGTAGTTCGTTTTGTGAGAGCTGATTTTTTAGTGCATAGTAGTTACCGATATTTACGTCAATAAACTCAAAATCCTCATACTCTTTTTTATACTCCGGAACAGTTCCCTCTCTAATATCATTTGCGATAACCGTTATGGCTTTATCTTCACTCTGTCTGTAAATCTTTGTAAGTTTTACTATCGGGGCAAGATCCAGAGCCAAAACATCGCTAAGAACATTGCCAGCCCCTATCGGCGGAAGCTGCGCATCATCCCCAACGATGACGACTACGGCATTTTTATCTATTTTTGATACGAGTCTTGCGAAAAGAGAAGAGTTTATCATGGAGGCTTCATCTATCAAAACAACCGAGTAAGGGAAGTTGTCGCTATCTTCAAACTTTACTAACAAACTCTGGATGGTCGCACTCTCATAACCCGTTGTGTCGGCGATGCGTTGCGAAGCTATACCGCTAAGCGCACATGTAATGATTGTTTTTTTGTCATGCTTTGTGCTTAGAAGATCCAGTATGGTTTTAGAAGTTGTACTCTTTCCTGTTCCTGCATATCCGACCAAAAAGAGCAGAGATGCACCCTCATTTATCTTTTGCACCGCCTCTTTTTGCTGTTCACCTAGCTGAAGTTCGTTATCTTTTAAAAATACATCAAGATCTTTGACAAATCCGCCGCTATTAAGTTTTGCCCTTCTCTTAAAATCATCATATAAAAACTTCTCCGCATCGTAAAGTCTTGAGGGAGAAACACGCTCATTTTTCATCAAAACGATACTTCCCTCACTTACTCTCTCAACCAAAGATGCCTCATAGAGATAGCTTTTATCACTAAAATTGAGCAGTTCGTCTAGCTTGCTAAAAAGTATCTCTTTAGCCACGCATGAGTTGCCCTGCTGTTCGCAATAATTAAGAAGCACATAGTCCATAGCCGAACTTATGCGGTTTTCATCATCCTTTTTTACGCCCATCTTAAGTGCCAGTTCATCGGCTCTTTTAAAACCTATGGAGTTTATGGAGGTTAAAATATATGGATTGTTCTTTATCTTTACACAAGGCTCTTCAACATCTCTCATGGCAGTTGCAATAGTTGTTAAAAATGCGGGAGAAACATCATAAGGGCTTAAGAACTCCCCGATCTCTCTCATGGAGCGAAACTTTTTCCAGCTTGCTTGAATCTTTTTGAGTTTTTTCTCTTTTATGCCTTTAAACTCTAAAAGCCGCTCAATGTCGTTGTCTAAAATCTCAACAAGCCCCTCACTCCCAAAATGCTCTATCAGATCTGCAGAGAGCTTTTTTGTAAACCCTTTTACGATTTTGTTCAGAAAGAAAAAAAGCTCATTTTGATTTACTTTTATATGCTCAAACTTAAAAGTTTTTCCGTACTTTTTATGCTCTTCCCAATATCCTTTAAGCGTCACGGCAGAATCTTTCAGATGTGAGACCGCACTCTCATAGTAAGAGCCGCTTATCTTCTCACCGCTTTTTAAAACGGCTATAAAGAAAGCTTCTTCTTCAAAAAGGATTTTGTCAATCTGACCTATTAGAGTTTCATTCAATATTTAAGCCTTCATCAGCCTCAAGCAAAAATTTATCTATACTTAGCACTTCCACACCGAGGGTTGTTTCATTTGCATCATATGTTATCAAGGTACATCTATCATCCTCTTTTTTAAACTCTCCAAAAGCGTTTAACTCTCTCTTTTTTGTTTTTTCATCGCTTATATCATACGCTACTTGATACAATCTATTTTGCGTATAAAAATCGACCTCTTGATTATCTTTCCTGTATGTAACCTTTTCATCTTTTTTATATAGTTCGTTAAACACCAAGTTTTCTAAAGCTGTCCCTAGATTTTTAGTTCTGTTTACTCCTAAATTTAAAAAACCGTTATCGCTCAAATATAACTTTTTAGCAGATTTTATTTGTGAGGTCAGTTTATCGTGATAAGCAGAAATAGTATGGATTAAAAAATTATCTTCAAAATAGCCGATGTACTCTTTTATCATTTTTGGGTCAACGCTGAGTTTTTTAGCCAATGAACTATAGTTGAGCGTGGTCGCTGTATTTGAGACAAGATAGTAAAAAAGGTCTCTTATGATTTGAGAGCTTTTTATATTGTACCTTGGAACTATATCTTTGAGTATGATATCTTCAGCCACACTCATGAGATACTCTTTTTTTAGCATCTCATCGTTATTTGACATCACTGAGTAGTATCCGCCCCATTTGAGGTACTCATCCATAGCCCTGCTTATCTCGATTTTATTTGCCGTTCTTTGAATTTTTGAAGAAAAATCTAACTTTTTAAACTGTAAAAATTCCCTGAAATTAAAACTATATATCTCAAGTCTTAACACTCTGCCCGTTAAAACGGTTGCATAGTTTGAAGTCAAAAGCGATGCGTTTGAGCCGGTTATGATAAATTTAATATTAGAGTTTTCATATTTTGATTTTACAAAGATTTCCCAATTTTGAAAAATTTGCACCTCGTCTATAAAAAAATATATCTTCTTCTCTCTGCCTTGGAAGCAAGTGCTTTGGTGAAAGTGTCCACAAAGCCATTCACTTTCATGGTAGCACCAGTTACGCCGTCTGCAACGTGCTTGGCGTTAAGCTTCATGTCTTTTACGCCTTGG
>CAIUZU010000049.1 GCA_903903705.1 uncultured Helicobacteraceae bacterium | reverse complement strand
TGAGAATTTTAAGAGACATTTTTAAAAGTGATGGTACAATGTTCGCCATAAAAATGCGTGCTATAACAAAGGAAAATAAGTGTGTAAAGATTGCGGTTGCAGTATAGTAGAACATAGTCATTCCCACGAAGAGAGTCATTCCCATGAGCATCATCACCATCACGAAGATTCTCATAAACACCATCATCATGAAGAGTCGCATAAACATAGCCATCTGCATGATAACCCACAGCTAAATGACCCTAAAACCATTTCGGTAATTGCAAAGATTTTGGATAAAAACGACCATGAAGCAGGGCATAACAGAGAGCATTTTAACTCTCAAGGTGTTTTGTGCATAAATCTTATGAGTAGCCCCGGCAGCGGAAAAACTGCACTTTTAGAGGGACTCTCGGAGTTACACGAGTTTAAATTTTGCGTAGTTGAGGGTGACTTAGAGACAAGCAGAGATGCGGACAGGCTCAAAGCCAAAGGGATACAAGCTCATCAGATTCAAACCGGTTCAGCATGTCATCTTGATGCGTTTATGGTTCATAAAGCACTTCATCACATGGATTTGGATAGTGCGAATGTCTGTTTTATAGAGAATGTCGGAAACCTCGTCTGCCCTGCCAGTTATGATGTCGGGAGCCACCTAAATATTGTTTTGGTAAGCATTCCCGAGGGCGAAGACAAGATTGCAAAATATCCTGTAATGTTTCGCAAAGCGGACTTGATTCTGTTTACAAAAGTGGATTTGCTTCCACATTTTGAGTATGACATCCAAAAAGAGAAAGAGGCTGCAAGAAAGTTAAATCCAAGTGTCGATATACTTGAAGTCAGCACAAAAGATGAGACATCACTGAAAAAAGTTGCTCAGTGGATTAAGTTTAAAATGGAGATGCGTTAGTGTGCCTCTCGATACCATCAAAAGTTGTTAAGATAGATAAAGAGAGTTCTATCGCTACAGTCGATACCATGGGCGTGCAAAGAGAGGCTAGTTTGGCTCTTGTCGGCGATGAAGAGCTACAAGTCGGTGATTTTGTTCTTTTGCATATAGGATTTGTTATGAAAAAAATTGATGAGCAAGAGGCGTTGGAGAGTTTAGAGATCTATAGAGATATTATAGATAGGATGAACGAAGATGACAAGCGGATGGCAATTTTAGGAGAAGATGCGCTTTGATGGAGCAACTAGAATTAAAAAACTTATATGAGGGCTTTAGAGACGCTCCTACCATTAAAGCCTATGCCAAGCTTATAGAAGAGGATGCCAAAAAGCTACAATCTCCCATAAATATAATGGAAGTTTGCGGCGGACATACACACACCATCATGAAGTACGGGCTTCTTCAGCTTCTGCCAAAAAATATCAAATTTATCCATGGCCCGGGATGTCCGGTATGCATCATACCAAAAGAGCGAATTGACCATGCATATATTTTAAGTATGCAAGAAGATGTGATTTTGGTAACTTTGGGAGATATGATAAAAGTCCCAGGGAGTAAAGGAAGTCTGCAAGATGCAAGAAGCAGAGGCGCTGATGTAAGGTTTGTCTACTCTCCGTTTGATTGTTTGAAAATCGCTCGCCAAAATCCGACTAAAAAAATCATCTTTTTTGCCATAGGTTTTGAGACCACGACACCGATGAGTGCCGCACTTTTAGAGGGTGTTATAAAAGAGGGCATTTGCAATATTTTCTTCCACATAAACCATGTAAGAGTTCCCGAAGTTATGCGAGAGCTTATAAAGAGCAGAGACATACATGTAGACAGCTACAACAACAAAATAGACGCTTTTCTGGGACCCTCACATGTAAGCGTGATAAGCGGAAGCAAGATCTACGAAGAGTTTCCACGTGACTATAACCGCCCCGTAGTAGTTTCGGGTTTTGAGCCTGTAGATGTTATGCAAGCAATCAGTATGTTAGTGAAACAGTTTGTAGAGGGCAGATGCGAGCTTGAAACCCAGTACAAAAGAGTTGTAACTTACGATGGAAACCTTAAAGCTCAAGAGTTGATAGATACCTATTTTGAGCAAAGAGAGCTTTTTAAATGGAGAGGTTTAGGAAACATCCCAAAAAGCGGACTAAAACTAAAACCTGAGTTTGAGGCGTATGATGCAGAAGTTATCTACAAAGATGTTCTCCCACTCGGCGAGATAGAAGACCACAAACTCTGCATCTGCGGAGATATACTAAGAGGCATGGCAAACCCACCTGAATGCACTCTGTTTGGAACTGCATGCAAACCATCATCACCCATCGGAAGCTGTATGGTAAGTAGCGAGGGAGCATGTGCGGCTTACTATAAGTATGGAAATCTTTTGTGAATAAGTTGACAAATAAGTTTTTTACAAAAAAAATGAAAAATTACTAAAAAAGAGGGACAAACGGTGGAGTTAGTATATCTTTGGGTAGAAGAGTATAAAAATATAAAAAATCAAGGGTTTAACTTTTCGCCTAGATTTGAGTTTGAATACATTCAAGAAAAAAATGAGTTATTTCTTAAAAAAGAAAATAAAGATTATGTAAGTGTCTTTCCCAAAAATATCAATGTTACTGCTATTGTTGGGGAGAATGGGAGTGGGAAGAGTGGTATCTTAGAATATTTAAATTATATATTTCTTCAAGATTTTAGTTTTGGCAATTATATTTTGGTTTATGAAATAGGTGGCTCTAAATATTATGTTTCTAATATTGAAATATCAAGTATAGAAGCTAC
>CAIUZU010000048.1 GCA_903903705.1 uncultured Helicobacteraceae bacterium | reverse complement strand
TTGATATTTATTATTTTGTCAATTATATATAAGCTGAGCGCATCAATGGGTTGAGTGTTTATAAGTTTACATGTAATATTTTCTTGAAGCAGATTGTATAAAAAATCTATCGGCTCGTTAGGATTTGTACTTAGATATCTCTTTAGAAAAAAATCTGCAATAAAAAGTATGAAAACATCTCTATTTTCATTTTCATTTGTACTGATTATCAAATCTTGTTTGGATGAGGCAACTATATTTATGGTGTTTTGGTTTAAATAAAACTCACTTTTTTCAATATTGTCATGTATCTTAAGAGTTCCCTCTTTTACAACACAAATCGCTGCCATTCTATCAAGATTTTTAAAGTGAGTTTGGATTTTAGTTTGAGTCACATGCATGTCTAAAAAAAAGATTCCGTTTGAGATATCTACTCTTTTAATATACTCATTTTCGCTATTTAAAAGTTCTGTAACTCTATATTTTGTGCTGGTAATATTAAAAAACAGACTCTCCATTATAGGTTGTAATACTCCACAACTCGCCTCTCAAAATCTTCATCGCTCAACTCTTTTTTCATAGGAATAAATTTTTTAGCTTTATCCCCTACCGTTGCATGAGCACTGAATTTTGGGTTTTGGATTATCTCTAAAATCATATCCGCCACCTCCAAAGCACTGTTTCCGTTATTTATCTGATCTACTACAATCGGTGCCAAATTTGAAACAAGAGCTGCGTACGGGGACTCTTTATCGAATGTTTTGACGTTTGTAACAAGGTTTTCTCTTGCAAATTTCGTGTCAAAAAAACCGGGCATTATAGAGTGGACTCTAATATTAAAATCTTTTAACTCATAACGCAAGGAGTCGGTTATGCCCTCAACAGCGTATTTGCTAGAGTTGTATAAGGTCAAAAGCGGTAATCCGATTTTTCCAAGGAATGAGCTTATGTTTATGATGACTCCGCTACGCTCTTCTCTCATTAAAGGGATTACGCTTTTGCAAACTCGCAGAACCCCAAACACATTGATGTTAAATTGGTTGTACATCTCATCTTCCGTGACATCTTCTACGGTTGAAACCAAGCCATAACCGGCATTGTTTACAAGAACATCAATTTTTTTATGTTCTTGTTTTATAAATTCTACCGCTTTTGTTATGCTTTGTTGATTTGTCAAATCAAGTTCTATGGGGATAATATTGCTATTTTTTAGATTTTTAAACTCTTTTACATCTCTGGTTCCTGCATAAACTACAAAACCTTTCGTTGATAAAAGGTCTACAGCCGCTCTTCCCATGCCGGAACTCGCACCTGTGACTAAAACTATATTTGACATTTAAAATACCTTTTATTATCTCATATTAATCAAATGATTATATCATACCGAGAAATAAAAAAAATTATAAAAGCAGAGAAAAGAAATGGATTTTTTTAAATATATTCATGCGGTAGGAACAGGCGTAAAAGGGAATAGAGATTTAACCTTGCAAGAGTCAAAAGAGATGATGGAAGCGGTTTTAAAGCAAGAGGTTCATAGCGAGCAGGTTGCCGCATTTTTACTTGGGTGGAGACTCAAACCGGAGACTACGGATGAGTTTAGAGGCGTAGTTGAAGCATGTGATGGATTTATTAAAAAAACATTAGTGCCTAACTCTTTAGAACTTGGATATCCGTTTGACGGAAAAGTGAATAACCCTTTTATATTTCCCCTTGTTGCAAAAGTGCTTGAGAATTCCGGATTAAATCTTGTAGTTGTAGGTGATGATTTAGCACCGGCAAAAGCCGGAATTACTCTCAAAGAGGTAGCAACAAAAATGGATCTCTCTAAAAATGTTCACTATTTCGACAGAGCACATTTTTTTAAAGAGATGCATGAGCTAACACCGCTTCGCATGCGTCTTGGGCTTCGTACCGGACTTAATACGATAGAAAAACTAACACATGTAGCTTCTAGCGAATTTGCCATAACAGGCGTATTTCATAAGCCGTATGTAAAAAAATATGTCGAGGTTTTCTCCGACAGATATAAGCAGTTTGGGCTGATTCAAGGAAATGAGGGAACGCCTGAACTCTTTAGTAAAGGAAGACTCTGGCTGGTAAGAGACGGTGACGTTGAAGAGTTTATCATTGAACCGGAACGTTACGGCATCAACTACACGAAGTCATGGGAGAGAATAACAATTGAAGAGTCGCTTGAGCAGACGAATAATCCCTCAGACGAGTTTTTAAAACTTGCACGATTAAATGCGGCTATCCATCTTTTTGTAGCACAAAAAGCTAACAGCATAGATGAAGCTTACGAAAAACTAAATGGATAAATTTTCCAGCCATGTAAAAAATATATTACATGGTTTCTTCTTGGCAATAGGCACGACCATTGCCGAGCCATCTACTATTTTACCTCTTATCGTAAACTACTTCGGCGGCAGCTCTATGCTTGTAGGATTTTTTGCGGCACTTCTTCGTGGCGGAGCCGTTGTTGTACAGCTCTTTGCCGCATTTCATGCACAAAGCTACAAGCTTATGATGCCTTATCTTCGCCGCATATTTTTTATTCGATTTTTAGCATGGTTTCTTATCGGTGTCGCCATCATAATTTTTGGCGACAACTATCCAAATATCACCCTTGCTTCAATAGGCTTTGGTCTATTTATCTTCTCTTTTAGTGCCGGTTTTGCCGCAATATACTTTAGAGAGATAATGGCTAAGGTCTTTAGTCATAAATTTCGTGGTAAAACTATGGCATATAGGCAGTTTTTCAGCGGTGCGGGAGGGCTTTTAAGCGGTGCACTCGCTGCTTGGATCTTAGAATCTTTTGAAGCCCCGCAAAGCTACGGATATCTTTTTATTATCAGTTCTTTTATCATGGCTATGGGTTACATAGCTTTTGCGCTAGTGGATGAGCCGATAAAAGAGGAGGTTTCTAAAAAAGAGAGCTCCTTTAAAGAGTTTTTACAAAATTCTTATGCGATTTTAAAAGCAGATAAAAATTTACAAATTCAAGTAACCACCTTTCTTTTGGCATACGGATACCTAATTGCTCTTCCATTTATTATTTTGGATGCACAGCAAAAAATAGATCTTGACGGTGTTGCTATAGGATCTTTGATAACAACCCAGATGATAGGTGCGATGGTAAGTAATTTTTTATGGGGAAAACTCAGTGGAGACGGAAAAAACATATTGACTGCAAGACTCTCTATATCTCTTCAGATAGCAGCAACAGCTTTGGCATTTGGGGCATCTTCCATTTACGAGTATATGTTAATTTTCTTTTTAATAGGTGCTTCAATGGACGGAAACCGCATTGCATCAAGCAACCTTATACTAAAAATTGCACCTGCGGATAAAAGACCTATTTATATTGCTCTTCAGATGAATATCGTCTCTTTGGGGATGTTTTTCTCAATTGCCGGAGGGGCAATCTTACACTACTTCAACTATACGGCTCTCTATAGTGTTTCGGTGGCGGTGCTTTTTGGAGCGCTCTATCTCTCGTTAAAACTAAGAGATTAGATCCCGAAAAATCTTTTTAAAAACTTTCTTTCACTCTCGTTTTCGATAAAAATTCTTGTAATTGTTTGATTATTTTCACCCATTACGATAAGCTCATTATTTTCTACTTTTAGGTACTCTTTACCCCATTTTTTATCAAGCTCATCTTGTCTATGAAAAACCTCTGCGGCACTCGGTTTCTCTTTTTGACCGTTACGCTTATCGATGATCTCCAACCCGCCAACTCTTTTTTCAAGCACATAAGGACTGTAAACTTTTATAGCCTCATATATTCGATCTTCTTTTGCATCGGGTAACGCTCTCTTCATAGATAGCGTTCCCAAAACAACAGATGCCGCTATAACTCCAAATATCAAAGCTTTTTTTACATCCATTTACTACTCCGGTTATTAAAATAATCTTGTGCTTTTGTTTCAAACATTTTCATTCTCTCTTTGCCTTTTGGCAGAGATTCTCTTAGTTTTTTCATCTCTTGTAAAAATTCGCCTATATCCGAGGGAATCAAACGTTGAAGATACTTTTTTAGCTGCTTTGCAACCGCAGGAGAAGCCCCTGAAGTAGATACGGCAATCGTTAAATCATCTTTTTTAAGATACGACGGGAAGATAAAATCGCAATATTCTGACGAATCAACACAGTTGCAAAGGCAACTGTACTCTTTTGACTCTTGAAATATCTCCGCTTGAAGAGGAATATTATCAATTGCGACAATGACGATTGCAAAATCTTTAATATCGCCTTTTTGATATCCTCTTTTTTCAAAATGAAGATGCCTGCCTTCTATAATACCACTCATCTCATCGGATAATTCAACTGCAATGATAGAAATATTTGAGGTGAAATCTAAAAGATGCCCCAACTTCTCATAAGCTATCCTGCCGCCCCCGACGATTAAAACCTTTTTATCGTCAAGTTTTAAAAAAGCTGGAAAATAGCTCATTCTTCCCTTTTCTTCTATATTATCGTATGACATAATATCATACTTTTTTTAAAACTCTTATTGATAGATATCAACTTGGATTAATTGAAATTAGATTACAATCGACAAAACAAAATATAAAAGTGCAGGCGGAATTATAAGAGATGAAAGACGAAATTTTATCACGAATTCAGAAGAAATTTCCTTTGGTTGCAAGACCCTTTAAGGAAATAGCGGACGAATTGAACATGAGTGAAGATGAAGTTCTTAGCATTTTGCAAGAACAGAAGAAAGGTAATATTATCCGTCAAACATCACCGATATTTGATACTAAAAGACTTGGGTATATCTCATCTTTGGTAGCGTTTAAAATTCCATCCCAAAAGATAAGCGATGCTGTAAAAATTATAAATTCACATCCGGGGATTTCGCACAACTATGAGAGAAATCATGATTTTAACATCTGGTTTACGGTTGCAGTTTCTCCAAACTCTAAACTTGGGCTAGAAAAAACAGTTGAAATTTTGGCAAAAGCTACGGGTGCTGAGGATTACATCATACTACCGACACTTAAACTCTTTAAAATAAACGTAAAGCTCAATACAACCGGAAAAGATGAGAAAAAAGAGGAAGTAAAAAGAGTAAAACACACAGATATAGAGCTAACTCCACTTCATCATGCAGTGATTCGATACGCTCAGTACGATATAGAGATGGTTGAAGAGCCGTTTAAAAAGATAGTTGAAAC
>CAIUZU010000047.1 GCA_903903705.1 uncultured Helicobacteraceae bacterium | reverse complement strand
ATGCCGTAAATACGAGTAAGCATTTCGTTGTTAGAGTCTCCGCCAAGGTAAGCACCTGCAATCTTAGTAAGTTTAAAATATCTTATAAGTCCGACATTAGGCAGATGAGGACCACGACATAAATCTTCAAAATCGCCCTGTTTGTAAATAGAAACTGTTTCGCTTGGGATTCTTTGCATTACAAAAAGTTTCAGATGGTCATCTTTAAACTTTTCTTTTGCCTCATCCATAGTAATCTCATACTTCTCTATCGGGTACTTCTTTTTAGCGATTGAGAGCATCTCTTTTTCAATCTCTTTAAGGTCAGCTTCGCCTATCTCATGGCTTGTTTTAAAGTCATAGTAAAAACCCTCTTTTACATTTGGTCCTACGAAAAACTTTGCATCGCTATAGAGAGATTTTATAGCTTGAGCCATCAGGTGAGCGGTTGAGTGTCTTAACACATTTAAAGACTCTTCCGAGTTATCAAGAAGTATCTGTTCTCCCTCAAAACCAAGCTCTGAAGCAGTTTGTAAATCTATTATTTCGCCATTATGTTTTATTGCTATTGCGTTCAAAATATATTCCTATTCTTATAATTCTGTTTTTAAAACTGCGCCATTTGAAGCATTTGAAACTAAAAGTTGGTAGCGTTTTAGCCACTTCGATTTAACCTCGTTTTTATAAGGTTTGTAATTTGCTTTTCTTTTTGCTATCTCTTCATCACTAACATTTAATCTCAGCAAATGTTTGTCAGTATCTAACTCTATCTCGTCACCGTCTTCCACAAACGCTATCAAACCACCCTCAGCAGCCTCGGGAGAAACATGCCCGATACTTGCACCTTTAGTTGCTCCGGAAAATCTACCATCTGTAATAAGAGCTACGCTATCTCCGAGTCCCATTCCTTGAATAAGTGCAGTAGGTGCTAGCATCTCTTGCATACCCGGTCCGCCTTTTGGACCCTCATAACGGATAACTACAACGCTGCCAGGTTTAACTTTATGGCTCATTATCCCAGTTATAGCTTCGCTCTGGGAGTTAAAACAGATTGCCGTACCTTTAAACTGTCTCATGTTGGCTTCAATTCCGGCAGTTTTTACAACAGCACCCTCAAGTGCTAAGTTTCCAAAAAGAATTGATAATCCACCGACTTGTGAGTAAGCATTTTCATTTGTATGGATAATACTCTCATCCAAAATTTTAGCATCTGCTATGCGTTCGCCGAGTGTTTCACCTGTTACGGTTGGATTGTCAAGATAAAGAAGTCCGCCTCTGCGACTAACTTCTTTCATAACCGCATTTACACCGCCTGCACGATTTACATCATCCATATGAACAGTAGTTAACGATGGAGAGATTTTAGCAATATGAGCAACATTATCCGCAATTGTGTTAATTTTCTCGATTGGAAAATCGACTCCAGCCTCTCTTGCGATTGCCAGCATATGCAGAACGGTATTTGAGCTTCCGCCCATCGCCATATCGACAACAAACGCATTATGAACAGCTTTTTCATTTAAAACATTTCGCAAGTTGTATTTGCTATCATCAGCTTTTGCCATCTCTACGATTCTCTTAGCAGCTTTTTTAACAAGCTCTATTCTCTCTGGAGTCATCGCTAAAATGGTACCGTTTCCTGGAAGGGCAATTCCCATCGCTTCACAAAGAGTATTCATAGAGTTTGCAGTAAACATACCAGAACAGCTTCCACCGCTTGGACATGCGTTGCACTCTATGTCATACAGCTCTTCATCCGTCATTTTCCCCTCAGCGTGAACACCGACTGCCTCAAATGCAGTAGATAAATCTATCGGTGTACCGTCTTTTTTATGTCCAGCCGGCATCGGACCGCCTGAAACAAAAATAGTCGGAACATTAACACGAAGCGCACCCATAATCATACCGGGAACAATTTTGTCACAGTTTGGAATACATATCATCGCATCTAATTTATGTGCGTTCATAACCGTTTCAATAGAGTCAGCTATTATTTCACGAGAAGGAAGAGAGTAAAGCATTCCGTCATGACCCATTGCGATACCGTCATCAACACCGATAGTGTTAAAAACAAACGGCACCCCGCCTGCTTCACGAATAGCTTTTTTTACAATTTCACCATACTCATGTAAGAAAAAATGCCCCGGAATGATATCTATATAGCTATTTGCTATACCTATAAAAGGTTTGTCAAAATCTTCATCCTTTAAGCCTGTTGCTCGAAGCAATGAGCGGTGAGGAGCTCTGTCAAACCCTTTTTTTATAGTATCACTTCTCATAAAAATCCTTCAATTTATAGTTTATTTATTTAGTCTTTATGAGATTATAGCATTTTTTTTAAACTTTTTTATAAAAGCTCTTTACAAATGAAAATTAAATGGCTATAATTCCGTCCACTTAAAAAATAAGTGACAAAAATTGCGGGAATAGCTCAGTGGTAGAGCACAACCTTGCCAAGGTTGGGGTCGCGAGTTCGAACCTCGTTTCCCGCTCCATAAAAATATTAAATAAAACAAAGATACCCGATATCTTGAAAAAAACCCAAGCCCGGGTGGTGAAATCGGTAGACACAAGGGATTTAAAATCCCTCGCTCGTAAGGGTGTGCCGGTTCAAGTCCGGCTTCGGGCACCATTATTATAAGTTATTGTTGAAACTGGTGCCATCGCCAAGTGGTAAGGCCGCAGCCTGCAAAGCTGCTATCCCCAGTTCAAATCTGGGTGGCACCTCCAATTTTTATAATAACTTCTTTACAAATGTGGATCTTTGGCTGAGTTGGTCGATAGCACCGGTCTTGAAAACCGGCGAGGGTTATACCTCCCAGAGTTCGAATCTCTGAGGGTCCACCATTTTTTTACACAATCCCTTTCTCACAGACTTACAAGCTTTATAAAATACTTCTAAAAATCATATTTTAAAGATACGCCTATCCGTCTAGGCTCACCAAAATTATACGCATTAAATCCTTCTGCTGCAATAATGTAATTTAGGTATCGTTTGTCAAACAGATTATGAATGTAAACATTCCATGAGAATTTTTTAGATTTATACCCCATTTTCGTATCAACATAAGTGTAGGATGATTCAGATACCGTATTTGCCTTATCAAAATAGGTTTTTCCGTTTGATTTTAATACTAAATCTAGATAATAGTTTTTACTAAAACTGAATTCTGAACCAAATTGAAAAGTGTGTTGGGGGACATTTATCAGTTGATTTCCGGAGTAATTATTAGAGTTGGATATATAGTCATCAAATTTAGAGTGAATAAATCCTACACAGCTATGTACGCTAAAGTTATTATTAAATAAATAGCGCAACTCGCTTTCAATGCCATAAATATCAGCTTTTGCCGCATTGTCTATATAACTGCTTAAGTCAGAGCGTATGGTTTCAACCTGAAGTTTATCAACATGTGTTGCATAAAGTGTTGCGCTAAGGTTTAATGAGTTTTTCCATTTTGTGTTAAATCCCAACTCCAAAGTTTTTGATTCCTCAGGGTCATAACTCAATGTTTTAATATCATAATCATCATAACTGTATCCACCGTTTTTAAACGCTTCTGCATATTGTAAGAAAATCAAATTTGCATTATCTTGTTTATAAGCTATTTTTACTTTTGGTAAAACTTTTTGCCAGTGAGAAGTTGCTATGATGTGAGGATAAGCTGTATTTAAAAATCCATACTCGGCTACTTCTATCGGGAAAGATTGATTGATATTGTTGTTAAAATCTTTTTCGTTCCATGTATATCTCAGAGCTGCGGTAAGTATAATATTCTCATTTATATTTTTTGCATATTCGCTAAAGAGGGCAAAACTTTTCTCAGGCTGTGATGTTTGCCATATTCTATAACCGTTGGTATCGAGATATTCATAATGATGGTTTTCGGTATAAGTATGTTCATAGCGTGAGGCAAAAAACAGACCGCTTGTCAGTTCCCAACCACTCTTTTGTATCTGCATGCTGAGTTCTTCAGTAAACTCTTTATAATTTTCATCGCTATCAATCGTCAAAAAATTCTCCGGTGTGCGGTCTCCGTCTAGCAGCTCTTTTGACCTATAGTTATGAAAGGAACTTACAGATTTGAATACATAATCATTCGCAAAATATTCTAGTTTTATTGAACTAAGCAGGTTATTTTGCCGTATATATCCTTGCACATTTTGATTCATAACAAACGGCGTTTGAAGGTTGTCATGATAAGGGGTTCCGCCGTCATTGTTAAAATCTTGAAGACCCAAGAAAGTCAGTTTTAAATTATCAATATTCTTAATCATCCTAACACTCAAAGCTTTTGTCTCTTCATCATCTAAACTTTTATTGTCATAAAGATTTTTTGTAAATCCATCTCGCTGTTTATAAAGAGTATCAATAGCAATAGTTCCGTCTTCTATAGGAGTTTTTGAGTGCAGAACCAAACTTTTTTCAGCATAATTAGCCATCTTAACTTCACTGCTAAATTCTGCTTCTTTTACAAGTTTATCATCCATCTTTAGTTGAATAATACCTGCTTGTGCGCCTAAGCCGGTTGTAAATCCTTGAGGACCTTTTAAAATGTTTACATCCGATATATTGTATAACTCATGTGTTAAAAAAGTATTTACATAAGCAAGAGGAATATCATCTATATATATGGCTACCGGTGAAGTAGTAGTCATAAAGTTTGCTTGTCCCCTATATGATGTAAAAGCTACATTTCTTGAACCATAGTTTGAAACAGAAAATGATGGCAGGACAGCACTTAAATCATCGAGTGAATCAATATCTCTCGCCTCTAAATCATGTTTTGAGTAGTTATTATATTCTTGTGTAAGATGTTCTGCTTCAACCGTTATAGGCTCAATATTAATACTATTTTCATCTGCAAAAAGCAGTTGAAAAAAGATTGCAATAATTATGATAAGTTTCAAACCTATTTCCTTAAATTTTTATTTTGATTGTTGTTCCATTTTTTGTATCAAATTCAATAGTTCCTTTTAGTTGCTCCGTTACGAGTGTATTTACCATAAGAAGACCAAAGGATTGTTTATGATTTTCTTTAAGTCCTACTCCGTTATCGGAGAGTTCTAAAATAGTTTCATCTTTATTTTTGTAAAGATTTAGGTTGATTACTCCATTTTGCCCATCATCAAATGCATATTTTAAAGCATTGATAATCACTTCATTGACAATCAAACCACAATAAATAAGCCTATCACTATAAAGTTCTGTTTCTACTTTTATATCAAATCTTATATGCTCTGTTTCATAACCGTTTTTTAACTCGTTAATTAACTGAGTAAAGTATTCATTTGTGTCAATAGTATTGAGTGATTTTTGAGAATAAAGCATATCATGCGCTCTTGCCATACCTTTTATTTTATAGGTAACCTCTTTTATCACTCTATTGATGTCATCACTCATAAAAGGGTAGAGTCTAAGTTTAAACAAGGAGATAATAAACTGCATATTGTTTTTTACTCTGTGATGTAGCTCTTTTTTTAAGATATTTTCTGTTTCAAGTGCTACATGTAACTCTTTTGTACGCTCTTTTACTGTAGATTCCAGTTCTGAACTATACTCTCTCTCTTTTTGCAAAAGCTTTACAGATAGAGTTTTGAGCCTAGATGCCAAAACAATCGAGAAGAGAGTCGCTTCAAATAAAATCGTAACTTCAAAAATATAGTAAAAAGAGTGGTACTGAACGCTATAAATTCCTAAGCATTGTAATAATATTCCGATTACTCCACTCAACATGATGCCCCAGCCGATAATATAATATTTTGCCTGAGTGTTTTTTTTGTAATAGAGATAAATACCTATAACCAAGAGTGCAATTAGCAGTAAATACTCTTCATACATCGCTATGTCCAGAAGTGAATTCTCATTCGTATTCAAAAGCGATATTACGATGTTTAAAACAATCATAATCTTTAAAAAGAGGTCAATTTTTTTATATCTGTAGGTCTCTAAAAAAGAGCGGGTAAAAAGAATCATGGCAAGAGCAAAAATAGTCATATAGTAAATACCGAGATGGGATTCATACTCAATAACATATTTAATCATATCATTTGGCCACATGTATAAACCCATACTTGTATAAGTCTGATGCTGACCAAGAGAGGCAATCATATAAAAAACATAATAGAGATAGGTTTTATCTCTGGAAAACAGAAAGAGTGAGAAGTTGTAGAGTATAAGGATTCCCATGGCACCGATAAAAAGAGTGTAAAAAAGCTGTCTGCTAATCTCCTCTTTATAAAAATCTCTCTCATTGTAGAGGTAAGATTTAAAAAAGAGTGCGGAGGTTGTAGAGGTAACTTTGAGATAGTAACTCTGCGACTCTGATGGTTTTAGCTCTACGGGGAAGTTAAAGTGCAGGATATTATCAAATCTTTCTCTCTGAAAAACACCGCTCAGCTCCTTTGTGTAGTTCCCGTCTTCGGAGGGTTTATAAAGCTCTATCGTGTCGAGCATGGTGTTATCAACAGTTATATAACGCTTTTGAGTCTCGTTTGAATCATTGTTGATTGTAAAAC
The DNA here is from genome assembly GCA_903903705.1 of uncultured Helicobacteraceae bacterium. Taxonomy (GTDB): domain Bacteria; phylum Campylobacterota; class Campylobacteria; order Campylobacterales; family Sulfurimonadaceae; genus Sulfurimonas. The sequence goes on along the minus strand of CAIUZU010000047.1, from coordinate 7,008 downwards.
GAAGCCATGCAACGCTCTTAAATGCGTAGCCTAAGTTGATAAACTCCTCGCTTGTTTTTAAAAACTTACTGCTATTGTAAAGTGTCTCAAAACTCTCAACGCCACCATGGTCTATATATAATTCACCGGATTGCAGAAGATTAATCGGAGCTTGATTATCTGCTAAAAATATTGTTTGAGAAAAAAGCGGTACGGTTGAGAAAAATACAAAAAATAAAATCTTCAACATAATAGTTTTTATTTTTGCCATACCGCTTCCTTTTGCAACCCTATTTTGTAACTAATTTTATTAATTTACCATAAATGTTTAAAAAATTATTAAAATATAACGCCAAATATAACTTTTTATGTTTAATATACACTATGCGAAAAATAAAAATATTAATTATAGAAGATGAAAGCATCTTAGCTTTAGAATTGAAAAATGTCTTACAATCGGCAGGTTATGAAGTAGCAGGCATTGCATCCAACTCCAATGCCGCTATCACTTTTGTCAAATCTACAAATATTGACATTATTATTACGGATATACAAATTAAAGGTGAACTAAACGGCATCCAAACCGTAAAGTTGATTCATAAAACAAAAATGATACCTACGATTTTTCTTACCGCTTTTCATGATGATGGCATGCTCAAAGAGGTTTCAAAAGTAAACTTTACGGGCTATATAGTAAAACCCTATCTTGATGAGCAGTTGCTAAGAGAAGTTAGGCTTACTTCTCTTCGTTATGGACTAGACGGTGTTAAAACCATTATAGAGTTAGGAAATGGTTATCGGTTTAATCAAAATGAGAAAAATCTCTATTTACATGACAATATTATTGAACTTACAAAACAAGAACTGGCACTAATTCAGCTGCTTACTCAAAACATCGGGCAAATTGTGAGCATAGAAGCGATTGAACTGATGCTTTGGTATGACAAAGCCGTAAGTGAAAACAGCCGCAGACAGCTACTCTTTAGACTAAAAGCAAAACTGCATGGACTTAACATAGAAACAGTTAAAGGTGTAGGTTACAAACTTCATAAAGATGGGCGAAGATAAATCTTCGCTTCCTTTTTGCAAATCTATACTTAACATCGCCATCAACTTCACAAATGAGGTTTTAACCTCGCCATCAGATTCGGAAACAAGGTTTTAACCTCGTCAATGGGCGAAGATAAATCTCCGCTTCCAAATAACAATATTCCATAAATTAACTTTTCATTCAATTTCTTTACAAATTAAACTTATATAACACTAAATATAACGCTTAACAAGTAAACTGCCCTGTTTATTAAACTAAAAATCAAATACAAGGTAGGATTAAGTTATGGAAGAAAACAGACTATTGCTCTCGGAGCTGTACACTGCGTACTTTAACAGAGCGCCGGATGCGGCTGGTTTAGCATATTGGCTAAATGAACTAGACAACGACGTTATGGATTTTGGATCTATCGCTTCAAACTGGGCGAATGAACAACAAGAGTTTACAGATACTTACGGTGAAGATGCAGACAGTTCTGTTCTCATAACTCAAGTATATGCAAATGTACTCGGACGCTCTCCCGATACGGCAGGTGCAACTTACTGGGCGGCAGAACTGGCTTCTGGCAATATCCTGATGGATCAGTTTGTTTTAGCAATAGTAAATGGTGCGAAAGCATCGACCGGAAGCTCAAGCGATGCCGCACTTTTAAACAACAAAGCCCAAGTCGGCATAGCGATGGCAGATGCAGGTATAAATGATTTGGCTTTTGCTGCACAAGTTATTGCAACAGTAACGGCAGATCCAAGCACGGTTGGTATAGTTGAGAGTGTCATCACTATGGCGGCAGCTGACACGGCGGGACTTGCAAATGCAACGGCAACGCTTGAGTCAGTTCAAGCTATTTTAGCAGATACTAATTCGGCAGCTACTCTTACGACAACTCTTGCAAATCTAGAAACTGTTATGCAAAACCTAGCAGAAGATGTGGCAGCAGGAACGGTAACAAATATTGCTGCTACTTTAACTGCGGCAACAGCAACGGTAGAAGCAGCAACACAAGATGCCTCGTTTGTAGCAAACCCTGAAACTTTAGCTACAAGCATAGCAGCAAACCCGATAGCAGTAGAAGAAGATGCAGCTGCGGTTGTTGAAGAAGCGACGACTCCGACGACTCCTGAACTGACAGCACCTTCAACAGGCGGCGGTGGTGGCGGTTCTGCTCCTGTTGCACCGACTTTTACCGCAAGCGCAGATGAAAGCGGAACTATAACTTTTGGCGGAACTGCAACGGGAAATATCACTATGAACGACGGAAATATTGAAGAGGGAGATACTCAATATGTTACTTTTACCAGAGGAGGCGTAACAACAGATACCGTTACCCTTGATGCAGATAGCGAAGTAAGTGTTGCTAGCGGACAAACTTATGTAAACACGGCAGCACAAGCTGATGGAGCGGCAATAGAGGGTGCAGGTACTGTAAACATAACAGGACTTGAAGATACTTTAGATGCGGATTTATCTGGGATTACGACTACTACGGTTACGGCGGCAATGACTGGTTTAGTAGGCGAAGGTTCAGTACCGCAATTCACAGGAGACTTAGGAAATGCAGCACTCACACTTACAGGTTCTGCCGATTTTTTAAACGGCTCTCCAACGATAGGTGAAGATGCTTCTTTTGTGATTAATGCAAGCTCTTATATCATGCTTAGTGCGGTAAATGCAAGCGGCAAAACGATTACAGGCAGCGGAACTCTCTCAGTCTTTGCACTTGCTAGTGATACTAATACGGCAGGTTTTGCATCTTCTTTAACAGTGAACAATATTGTTACTACTTCTGCAAATGTATCTGCATTTACAAACCTCTCTCTAATTGATGGTTTTAATGTTCATTCAGGTCAAACATTAACGATTACAGCCGCTAAAGCCGACGATAAAACAATTGTAGGTTTGGGAAGTACGACTATTACAGGTTCAGACAGCGATGATACTTTATCTGTTTCAACAACAGGCACAAACTCCATCACTGCAGGTTTAGGACTAGATATTATTGAACTTGGATATGATGGTATAGGAACAGATACGATTATCATAAATTTAGGAGCAAATGGTGCCGCTTCGGATTCAGCTCCAGGATATGGTGGAGTTGCTCATACAATAGACAACATATTAAATTTTGATATTGCAACGGATAAGCTAGATTTAGCAGGTGGAACAGGATTGTTAGCTGATAGCACTTATAGTTACAATGGACATTCAATAACAGTTTCAAATGGCGTTGTAACTGCTTATAATGGAACTGATGGAAATGTGCTAATAGGAGAGCTATTGCATATACTAACGGATACTACAAATTCAGTGGCATTTGCAACTACTACTGGATATACTGTCTTACAAGGTGATGGCGTAGCAGATGGGCAAATATCTGACATAGTTGTAAAACTTATTGACACAGCAGAGATTACTAACTTAGCAACAATATTGACTGCCATTCCAGCAGCACCTACAATAGAAATAAACGATGATACAGGCAGCGTTACGGGTGTCCTTTCCAATAATGCAACAACAAATGATGTTAATTTACTTGTAAAAGTAACATTGCCAACTTCAGGGACAGTTGCAGTTGCTGGTGATATAGTGAGATTATATACAGGTACAACAATGCTCGATACTAATGCAGATGGCGTGTCTGCCGATACCGTAATTACAGCTACAGATATAAGCAATGGGTATGTAAATGTAACTACATCAACTTTGGTTAACAATGCAGCATATGCATTAAATGCAAAAATAGTCAATCAAGACGGTAGAGAAAGTCTTGCATCAGCTTCAACTACTGTAATTATTGACACGACTGCACCGGTAGTCGCATCATCCACTCCAATCACAAACACGGACACAGGCACTAACTCAACAGGTGCTTACGCTGAAGGTGATGTAATTACGATTGCTTTCTCAGAAGCGGTCAACACAACAACATTGACTCTTTCTGACATTACATTAGCTAGTCACTCTTTCGGTACAGGAGCTACTTTAGCTGCTGTTTCTGCTTCTGGTGGTTTTGCAACAAGCTTTGCTATCACTTTGGGTTCTACTCCAACAGTCGCTGCAACTGATATTATCACTGTTGCAAGTGCAAAAGCTGTGGATGCTACTGGCAATACAAGCGATACGGTTATTTATACAGTGCCTGCGATTGCGGCTGAAACTGTCGCGCCGACTCTCACAATAACAAGTAGCGTTGCGGCTGTTAAAACAGCTGAAACAGCACTAATTACCTTTACCTTCTCGGAAGTGCCGACCGGATTTATCGAAAGCGATATTACTGTCACGGGTGGTATATTGAGCGAATTTGCCGTGAATGGTGGAGATTCGAAAATCTACACGGCTACATTCACGCCGACTACAGATACCCAAGCAACAGCAAGCATTATGGTAGAAGGCTCTACCTATACTGATGCTGCGAGTAATAATGGCGGTGCCGGGTCTACGCCGACATTGGCAATCGATACATTAGCTCCAACAGCTCCGGCAGCACTCAACTTAGCAACTGCAGATGATACAGGTACTTCTACCTCAGACAACATTACAAAAAATACAACCGGATTAACTTTTGACGGTACAGGAGAAAATGGCTCTACGATTACACTATTTAAGGATGTCGATAATGACGGTGTTATGGATGATGGCGAATCTCTTGGAACAGCAACAGTTGCAAGCGGTGTGTGGACGATAGATAATATATCATTGGCTCAAGGCACGCATCATATCAACGCCTTTCAAACAGATGCTGCAGGTAATGCTTCTGCTATAACTGCAGATTTGGATGTGGCTGTAGATACAACTGCGCCGACGCTTGATATCTCTACATTGCGTATATCAGATGGTTATATTTCTGCAAGCGAAAAAGCAAGCGTGCAGTTTAATTCTAATTTTAGTATTACAGATCCTAGCATGCTAGTTACAATATCAATAGACGATACGGACACAAACACGACAGCAGTTTCCGGCACAACAACATCTTATAGTAGCAGCTCTAGCAGTCCTGGTAACATCTATAAAACTTTGGATGTTTCAACACTTACAGCAGGTAGGTTCACAGCTACTATCACAGCAGAAGATGCTGCAGGAAATACTGCAACAGATACGGCAGATGTAGCGTATGATGTTGTAGCGTTAAATACAAGCAGTAACAGCGCCTATGTTGCTGATAATAATACCCTTGTTGTATATGGTGGAAACTTGACTGGAGTTGTAGCAAATTCTTTAGATTGGAACAAAGCTCATTTGGTATTAGCGAACGGTACCATATATGCTTTGAACGCTGATTCGATATCATCTGTCAGTGCAAGTGAAAGTGCTATCTCACTCATTTTAACCGATGTTGCTGCTACAGCCTTTGAAGCGGATGCAAACTATAGAGGGGCTGGGCTAGATTATTTTGTGGCAGAGGATGGTTTTTTGGGTGCAAATACACTCGCCAATGTAACATCTCAGTTTACATATTCTGACATTTTGACAAACCTAAACACAACATACACAGGTGATGCCAATGATAGTCTTGTGACCGTTAACGCGAATACAGGTTTTGCCGGTGCAACTTCTACGCTACTTGGTGGTGCTGGTTGGGACCAAATCAGTTTTGTACAATCAGGTACTTTTGACTTTTCAGGTTCCACAATAGATAAAATAAGTGGATTTGAAGCCATAGTATTAACATCTGACTCATCTATCACATTTGGTGCTTATGACTTTATGACTGCTGGTGCAGCTCCTTACTTTATAGTTATGAATTCTGGTAGTGGCACTTCATCAATCGATGCAGCTTTACTGACACACGCAATTCATGAGAATGGCGGAACAGGAAGTGACACTTTAATTGGATCAATTTTTGACGATCAAATAGTCGGTGGGGATGGCATCGATAGTATCAGAGGAAAAAGCGGTGATGACACGATAGGTGTCGGTGCTAATGGTGGATTTATGTCAGGCGAAGCATCAACTGATACGATTATTTTTGAAGCTACCGCCGCCGATAATGGCTCAGATGCCATATCCGGTTTTACTGCCGGAGCAACTAATGGGGATATCTTAAACTTTAATCTATTCATAACAGGCGGTGTTTACAATACCGCAACAGCAGTTGACGGCACATCTACAACACCTATAGCTTTAGCTGATATTGCAAACAAAGTGATAGTACTGAAAGATCAAACTATGAGTAAAGAATTTACTGAAAGCAACTTCTTCGGTGCAGACAAAGCGTTTGCAGTAGAAGGTACAGTTGCATATAACATGGTAGTAATTTTTGGTTCTGATACAGAGTGGAATAATAGTTCTGAAATTTATTATGTCACTGATGGTACTGCAGCAGATGATATGTCCATTACTCTTGTTGGTACGCTAAGACAAGTTGATTTAACTGGAATGACGGCTGATAATTTTTTAGCTTCTGAATAATAAATTTATTTTAATAGCATACTATTTTAGGAGCAAGGATAAATCCTTGCTTCCGTTTTTCTACTCTCTCGGAAACTTGGAAACGAGGTTTCAACCTCGTCTTGTTGAGTGGCAAGGTTAAAACCTTGCTTCCATATATGAAAAAATGGTGACAGGCACTCTTTTACAAAAAAGGGTGTCAGCCGCCATTACAGGAATAAAAACTTACTTTTTTCTTAAACTTATCTTACTTTCTTCTGCTTAACCTAATGCACATTCTATTACATATTTTGATATAATTTGCAGATGAACTATAAATGGAATGAAGAAAAAAACAATCTTTTGAAACTAGAGCGAGGCATTTGTTTTGAGGATATAGTAACTGCTATTATAGAAGATTCTATATTGGATATTATTAGACATCCAAACAAAGAAAAATATCCTGAGCAAATGATTTACATAGTCGAAGTTTTGGGATATGTATATATGGTTCCTTTTGTGCATAAGAAAGATGAGATTTTTCTTAAAACTATTATTCCAAGTCGAAAAATGAAAAAAATTTATAAGGATACAGAATGAAGTTAGATACTTAT
>CAIUZU010000046.1 GCA_903903705.1 uncultured Helicobacteraceae bacterium | reverse complement strand
TTGGATGAGAGCGGCAAAGAGATCGAGGAGAGAACTCTCATAGTTTCAAAAGAGAGTGAGGAGTTTGTTTTTAAAACTTCTTTAAAACCTATTCTCTCCATAAACAGAGATTTCTCAGCTCCGATTATTGTTGAGCAGACCCACAGCAATTATGCTTTTTTAATGAAACACGACAAAAACAGCTTTGTAAGATATGAATCGTCTCAATCTTTCGGCGTTCAAACCATAGAAGCCATGATGCGAGGAGAGACGATAGACGAGGAGTTTGTGCAAGCATATGGGCATGTGCTTGATGGTGAACTAGATTTATCATATAAAGCACTTCTTTTAGATCTGCCAAGCGTATCGGCGATTATGCAGAGGCAAGATGAGGTAGACTTTGAGGTTATTTACGAGGCAAAAGAGAATCTACAAAAGTATTTGGCTCTTAGATTTAAAGATAAGCTTTTAGCTCTTTATGCTCAAAATCACAAGCCTGCATGTAAAGAGCTTGATGCAAAAAGTATCGGTGAGAGAAGCATCAAAAATTGTTGTTTAAAACTTCTTTCTGCATTAGAGAGTGATGAGGTCGCAATGCTTGTAAACTCCCAGTATAACGACTCAATAACTATGACAGACAGGATTATGGCACTTGATATTTTGGAAAATACTTCGCCTGCATACTCTGCATCCGCACTTGAGAATTTCTATAAAAAATATAAAAACGATACCTTAGTTATGCAAAAATATTTCTCTATTTTAGCGGCTTCACGCAGAGTCGGCACTTTGGATCGTGTTATGGCTCTTCAAAACGATGAGGCATATAATGAACTTGTGCCAAATTTAGTACGATCTCTCATCGGTGTATTTGCAAGAAACTACAAACATTTCCACGCAAAAGACGGATATGGTTATCAGTTTGTTGCAGATAAAATCATAGATATTGACAAGATAAATCCTCAGATGGCTTCGGGTCTAGCGGGGGCTTTTAAAATATATGAAAAATTAAACAGTGTCAATAAAAATGCTATGAAAATAGAGTTAGAGCGTGTAGTTTCTACACATTCGATATCAAAAAATCTTTATGAAATAATTAGTAAAATTATGAAATTATAGTATTTTTCTTGGCTGTGAATAGGCTCTAAAACTTTAAAATAGAGCCTTTTTATTCTTATATAAATCTATAGAATAATAATTATTTCCTATTTTATAAACACTTTTTTTTGTTTTTTGGAGTATCATCGGAAGGAAGTTTTTAGACTTTTAATAAATAGGATATTTTCATGGCAAGATTGGTTGTTTTAGGTGGAGGAGTTTCAGGTCACACTGCTGCTACTTTCGCAGCAAAATGGTTAGGCTCGGCTCATGAGGTAGTTGTTGTAACTCCAAACTCAAAATGGAACTGGATTCCATCAAATATTTGGGTTGGTGTTGGTGAAATGAGTAAAGAGGAAGTCACTTTTGATTTAGCTCCTGTTTATGCAAAGGCCGGTATTAATTATAAGCAGGCAAAAGCTCTCTCAATTAATCCAGAGGGTAGTGAACTGGTCAATAAACCTTTTGTTACTATTGAGTATACGCTTGCCGGTCGCAAGGGTATGGCTGAAAATATAGAGTATGATTATCTAATCAACGCTACAGGACCAAAACTTAACTTTGGGGCAACACCGGGTCTTGGTGAGTTTACTGTTTCTGTTTGTACGGCGGATCACGCAGTTCATGCAAATGAAGAGTTTCAAAAGTGCATCCAAAAGATGAAAAAAGGCGAGCGTCAAAAGTTTTTAATTGGTACAGGACATGGTTTATGTACATGCCAAGGCGCTGCATTTGAGTATATCTTCAATATTGAACATGAGTTAAACAAAGCCGGTGTTCGTGATATGGCTGACTTGAAATGGATTTCAAACGAATCTTTCTTGGGTGACTTTGGCGTTGGCGGATTGCACATAAAAAGCATGGGATTTGCAGTTAGTTCAAAAATCTTTGCTGAATCACTTTTTACTGAGAGAAATGTTGACTGGATCATAGGTGCGCATGTAAACAAAGTAGAAAAAGGAAAAGTTAGTTATGAACTGCTTGATGGTTCTATGGGTGAAGAGAGTTTTGATTTTTCAATGCTAATTCCTCCATTTGCAGGAGTAGATCTTAAAGCTTACGCAAAAGACGGAACTGACATAACTGCTACTGTTTTTGCCCCAAACGGATTTATGAAAGTTGATGCTAACTATGCTGCCGGTGCTTATGAGAACTGGAAAGCAAGTGACTGGCCAAAAACTTACCAAAACCCTACTTACGGAAATATGTTTGCTTGCGGCATCGCATTTGCACCTCCGCATCCAATTTCTAAACCGATGAGTTCTCCAAACGGAACGCCGATTACCCCGACTCCTCCAAGAACTGGTATGCCTTCAGGTATTATCGGTAAAGCGGTTGCTCACAGTATTTGTGACCGTATCCTTCAAGGTGAAAATGCTCCTCTTCATGAAGCTTCTATGGCTCATATGGGTGCTGCTTGTATTGCTTCTGCCGGAAAAGGTATTTTTGACGGAACTGCTGCGGCAATGACAATCTATCCTGTTGTTCCTGACTTTGAAAAATATCCTGGAACAGGTCGTGATACAGATTACACTTTTGGTGAAATAGGTCTTGCAGGTCACTGGATCAAGCATATTCTTCACCATCTTTTTATTTGGAAAGCTAAGCTGAAAATCGGCTGGACGATGATTCCTGAATAGTATAATATAAGTCAAAGGAGATAGATTATGGAAAAAAAAGCAGAACACAACATTAAAGCGTATAGTAATAATTTTACAACAATGACGCCTGGTTCACTTGTCATTAAGTTAAGAACATGTAAAATTTGGCAATTTATTAGATTTATTATTATTAATATAAAAATGTTAATAGTGGTAAGAAAAAGTCACTAATTCTACATCTAAAAAGAAGAGAAAAAATTATTT
>CAIUZU010000045.1 GCA_903903705.1 uncultured Helicobacteraceae bacterium | reverse complement strand
GTTGTAAAAGAGATGTTGGAGTCGGTATCGTTAATCAATCCTTTAAAGTACGAATCATGGAGAGATACGATAAAAAACTTTGATTTGCTTCATCCTTTAACGTACCATGAAGATACGGATAGACTCAAACCGCAATGGGTTATACAAAGAGTAGGCGAGCTTTTGGGAGATGGTGCAAATATATCAACGGATGTTGGACAGCATCAGATGTGGACAGCACAATTTTATCCGTTTTCACGTCCACGCCAATTTATAAGTTCAGGCGGGCTTGGAACTATGGGGTTTGGTTTTCCGGCTGCCATGGGTGTAAAAGTGGCTTCACCTGATAAAGTAAGTATTAACTTTACCGGAGACGGCTCGATTTTGATGAATTGTCAGGAGTTGATGACTGCGGTTGAGAAAAAGATCCCCGTAATTAATATCATTCTAAATAATAACTATCTTGGAATGGTGCGTCAGTGGCAGACACTTTTTTATAACAAACGTCATAGCGAAACAGATCTAAGTGTTCAGCCTGATTTCGTAAAACTTGCAGAAGCATTCGGCGGTATAGGCTACAGAGTCCATACAAAAGAGGAGTTTGATGCGGCGCTAAAAGATGCGGTAGAGAAAAACATCGTTACATTTATAGAAGTTGTCATAGAGAGACTAGAGAACGTTATGCCGATGGTTCCCTCTGGCGGATCTCTGTTTAACATGATGTTATTAGAGAGAAAGGAGAAAAAATAATGCAAGATGAAAGTGCTAGAAGAGTTATATCAGTTATCGTTGTAAATGAAGCAAGCGTATTGTCTCGCATTACCGATCTTTTTTCAGGTCGTGGATATAACATCACATCGCTTACGGTTGCTCCGATTCCAGAGAGCAAATACTCAAGGCTTACAATTGTAACTTCAGGTTCGATTAGAGTTATAGAGCAGATAACAAAACAGCTTCATAAGCTCATACCTGTTTTAAAGGTTTACGAGCATGCTGATTTGGTCGAAAAAGAGATGGCTTTGATAAAGTTTCCAATCTCAGAAAACATAACCGATATAGCAACATTATGTGCGGCATATAACGGTAAAATAGTTAATGTTGGCGATAATGTGTTTATTGCAATGGTTGCAGACGAGCCAAAGAGAGTTGAAAATTTATTGAAAATAATTAGCAGATACAATCCAAAAGAGATTGTAAGAAGCGGTGCAGTAGCACTAGAGAGATAAAAATGGATTTAAGAGAGTGCGCCAAAATAGTAGGCGGTGATTTTGAGGGCGAGAGCTTTGAAGTAACAAAGATGAATACTCTTCGTGATGCTACTAAGAGTGAAATCTCTTTTGTCTCAAACTCAAAATATATAAAAGATATCCAAAATTCAAATGCCGGTGCGATAATAGTCGATAAATCCACAAAAGAGTTCATTCCATCAGGTTGTATCGCTTTAGTAGTTGAGAGTCCATATTTGGCAATGGCGATACTCTCAAAACAGTTTGCTCCCCCAATTGAGGATGATACTCTAAGCGAGGCTCAAATAGGCGAGGGTACAACGGTTTCGCCAAAAGCTGAGATTGCAAAAGGTGCTAAAATAGGTAAAAACTGTACGATTATGGCACATGTTTATGTAGGTGCAAATGCTCTAGTCGGTGATAATACTGTTTTGTATCCGAGCGTAACGGTTTATAGAGATTGTAGAGTCGGAAGTGACTGCATTATCCATGCAAGTGCTACTATAGGAAGTGACGGTTTTGGTTTTGCGACAAACAAGCTAGGTGAGCATATAAAGATTTATCAAAACGGTAATGTCGTAGTGGAAGATAATGTTGAAATCGGAAGTTCTACAACCATAGATAGAGCTGCTTTTGGAACTACTCTTATAAAACATGGTGTGAGAATAGACAACCTTGTTCAGGTCGGACATAACTGTATTATCGGAGAGCACTCTGTTCTTGTTGCACAAGCCGGAATTTCAGGTTCAACAACAATGGGAAGAAATGTGGTTATGGGCGGACAGAGTGCTGCAGCAGGACATTTAAGCATTGCCCCTTTTACTACAATGGCTGCTAGAAGCGGAGTTACGAAGAGTATCCAGCAAAGCGGAATGACATTTGCAGGATTTCCTTTGGTTGAGCACAAGATATGGCTTAAACTTCAGGCAAAAATTGCTAGACTAATCAAATAAAAAGAGGAGAAATTTTAGATGTCAAAGATAATTCAATTAAACGGAACAAAAAAAGGCGTTATCTCTATAGAAAAATTAGATGAGCCGTATGGTAAAGGTACACACAGTGTGGCAAGCATAGGCATATCTTTAGTCGGAAACGAGAATGAACCTGAGTGGAAAGTTCATATTCCACTAGAAAATTTAGATGAATTGATAGAGGCTCTTAGAGAGTTAAAATAATATTTTACGGGAGTGTAGTTGAAAAAGAAGATATTTGCCTTTTTTTTGTTTTCTACTCTTCTTTTTGCCCAAGATTCTTTACTTTTTTTTAGCGGAAATAAAGAGATCTCTTCAAGAGAACTTTATGATGCACTTAGCCTCTACAAGCCCTATTTTTATGAGTTTTACATTGATGAGCCGACACTTGAGCCTAAAGATATTGAGCTTACAAAAGAGGCTCTTAAAAACTACTATAAATTAAGAGGTTTTTATCATTCCCTTATACTACATGCAAAAGATGATAACTCCATTACAATCCTTATTAAAGAAAACAGCCCAATTATCGTAAAAAGTGTAACTCATATATCAACTTTAGACATAACAAAAAAAATCCCCTTTAAAGAGGGAGACATATTTGATGCAAACAAATTTACTCAAAGTAAGAAAGATATAAAACTGCTCTACGCAAATAACTATTTTTGCGATGCCTATCTTGATGCAAAAGCATGGATAGATATAGAACAGAACTACGCCTATTTAACATACGAAGCTAAAAAAAATGAGATATGTCATTTTAGAAAAATAGATGTAAAGGCAACAAAAAATATTGATTCTGATATATTGAGATCTCTTCTTTATATTCAAGAAGATGAGCTTTTTTCAACTCAAAAAATAACAAAAAGTTACGAGAGCCTCTATGGATACGAAGGTGTCTCTAAAGCCATAATAGATACAAATGTTGATGCAGACGGCAAAAGTGTGGATATCACTTTGAGCGTGTTTGAAAATGAAAAACCGATTCGTACGCAAGTAGGAGTAGGATTTAGCAGTGATGAGGGCGCTATGTTTTTGCTTGGTGCTAAAGACAGAAATTTTTTGGGAAATCTTAAAACACTCGGTATCGAAACAAGAGTTACACAGGTAAAACAGAGCATTAAAACAAAGTTTGATATGCCTCTTTTAAATAAAAATTTTACCGGTATAGAGGTCGGATATGAGAATGAGGAGTTTGAGACTTTTAGAGAAGATAGAGTTTTAGCAGATCTTTTTTTAAAGCAAAAATTTCTGCCTTACACATTTAAAGAGAGTTTGCTTTTTGATAGATCAAGAACATACGACAGCGATGATGAGGCATTTTTTCCAAAGAGCTCTCTTTTTATAGTGTCTCCTCAGCTTGAATTGAGCTATGATACTAGAGATAAGATACTTGAAGCCACAAGCGGTTATTTTGTAAATGCGGAGATCTCAGGCTCTCTAAAGAGTGCTCTCTCAGATGCCTCCTACTACAAATTTAAAGCTAACGGCGGCTATATTTTGCCCATAAATGATTCTATTTTGGGTCTAAGAGCAACATTTGGCACACTCGGTGTTAGCGATGGATATATTCCCGCCTCTTATCGTTTTTTTGCAGGAGGAATGTACTCCAACCGTGCTTACGGCTATAGAAAACTGGGCCCTACAGATGTTAAAAATGACCCTCTCGGCTCAGACTCTGTTTTAGAAGCAACAGCCGAGATACGCTTTGATATCTACGGTAACTTGCGGGGAGTGCTTTTTAGCGATAATACATATTTGGGAAATGGATCAATCCCTAGTTATGATAACGGGTATTACAGTGTAGGTTTTGGGCTTCGCTATAAAACTCCCATCGGTCCCATTGCCATAGACTTTGGTTTTGATACGGCAGATCCTACAAAACAGTATGCATTTCATTTTCACATAGGAGAGTTGTTTTGATAAAAAAAATCTACCTTTTTTTTTCAAATCTTTCTATATTGCTAATGCTCTTTGCAACGGTTGGTTTCTTTATCCTCTTTGGGCAAGATGCTATTTTAATTTTGGCGCAAAAGTACTTAAGCGAAAATTCCATTGAGTACAAAACTGTTGAAGGCAGGCTCTTTGACGGAATCGTTATTAAAGAGTTAAACTACAAAGATAGTATAAAAATAGATGAGATAAGAGTCTCTTACAACCTCTTAATGCTCCTAAATCCTACTACAGGATTGAAATCCCCGAACTGGTGGCCG
>CAIUZU010000044.1 GCA_903903705.1 uncultured Helicobacteraceae bacterium | reverse complement strand
GCCAACCTGTTTGCTGAACGGTAGTTTGCAGTAATATATACTCTTTAGAATCTATAGTCAACTCAAAAAAACCTGTTTTATTTTGATAATATTCTACAAATTCTTTTCCAAACGGCGTATTTTTACTTTTAAGTAAATTATACTCGCAGGGTTTATTAATTGTTGTTTTTATATTAGTCGTATAACTATGATCTGTAAGCTCATTAATATTTAAAATTTTTTCAATCTTTTTAGGCATGGCTAAAATCATACCCTCTTCATCAAGCATAAGAAGAGAAGCATCCCATGTTAATTTTTGTTCTAACAAATTATTCACAAAACTCTTTAAAGTGATATCTAAACCCGTCACACCTTCTAAAAATCCTTTGTTATATATGGGAACAACGCAAGAAACCATCCAACCGTTTCCTGCAGGATCCAAATAAGCACCTGTCCATACCGGTTCCATTTTGGGATTATGTTTTTCATCAGCCAAATAGTAAAAATTATAATCACTCATCTTAAGAGTTGGACCATATTGATTATATACCTCATCGATATACGGATAGAGTCTATTCATATTATCCCAGCTGTTAAAATAAGCCGCAACAATATTTGGATTACTATCTACTATACTTTTAAGACTGATATCCATAATTTCACTGCGTAAGGCTTTATCTCTCTCTACATGCGTTATTTTCGTATCTGATGAGTAGTAAAGACTTGAACCGATTTTATTTGATTTATAATACACGCCCTCAGAATCCGTTTTAAAAACAGGAACACCAAAAGGAAGATGGTTTAACTGAGGATTTAAAAAAAAATGTTCATGCTCTTTTTGCAATATTTTACTAAGTCTAGAGATTTCGCCTAAAGTATTGCCTATATATTTTGATTCAGCCAAAAGTATGTCGTTTCCATGACTTCTTACCTCTTCTATTGAAACATTTTTAATTAAATTGTAAACATATGCATTTGTAAAAAAATATATTATAAATAGTATTGCTGCAATAACGAATGTCGGTATTAAAACAGTGTTTTTATGATGATTAAAGAGTAACTCATTCAAACTAGGTTTGTTATCATTATTCACAACACATCCTTTTAAAAGCTTTTTAGGCCATTATATAATCTTAATATATCGATTTTTAAATAAAATTCAAACTTTCAACAAAACAATTTACGATTGTCCGCCGTTTATCCCTTTCGCACATACATATCCGCTGCTAAATGCCCACTGAAAATTGTATCCGCCGAGCTCACCAGTCACATCAACGACTTCACCTATAAAATATAGATTTTTCACATCCAAAGCTTCCATTGTGTATGGATTTAATTCGTTCGTTATGACTCCGCCGCGAGAGACTTCGGCTTTGCTAAAACCGAAATTTCCTGCCGGTGCGAACTCGTAAGCGTGAATACGCACTAGCTTCTCTTTAATATCATTACTGATTTTTTTACACTCTATATCTTCTACTTGTAGTGCTTCTAAAATAGCTTTTGATAATCTTTTTGGAAGTGGAATTACGGAACTTAAAAGTTTTTTGCTATCTTTAATGAGTTCTAAAATATTGCACTCAGGTAGAAAATCTATCGCTATATTTCCTTTTTGCCAATAGAGCGATGCGGAGAGAACCGCAGGACCACTTATCCCTTTGTGGGCAAAAAGAAGCTCCTCTTTTAAGATTTTATCATCTACTTTTACAGTTACAAGGCAGCTAAGTCCACTTAACTCTTTCATCCAAAACTGCTCTTTTTGAACGGTAAGTCCAACAAGCGCGGGGGTAAACTCTTTTACTTTTATGCCAAAACTCTTTGCAATGACAAGTCCGATATCGCTTGCACCCAACTCTTTATAGCTTTTTCCGCCTGTTGCGACTACGACTCTCTTTGCTATTAAAACCTCTTTTAGAGTTTTTACTTCAAAAAAATCATCACTTTTTTTAACCTCTACAATATCTCTGTTTAAAAACATCTCTACATGAGAGATATTTTTTCTAAAGATATTTATAATCTCTTCAGAAGAGTCTTTGCAAAAGTAGTAACGATTTTTGCGGATAACAGGTTCTACCCCATTTATATATAAGTAGTTTAAAAGATCTTCTTTAGAGAAGTTGTCTAAAACAGCGGATATAAATTCGCTATCACCGTCATAGTTGTTTTGACTTACTTCTACATTTGTGATATTGCACTTCGAGCCGCCGGAGATTTTGAGTTTTTGAGCGATTTTGCCATTGACATCCACAATAGCAACACTCAACTTTTTATCTAAATGTGAAGCGCACATAAGTCCGCTTGCACCTGCTCCGAGTATTAAAACATCATATATTTTCATGATGGAATTATACCCAAGGGCTGCAAAAAAGTAGGCTATGGTCTATTTGAACTCTTAAAACTTATAGTTAAGCCCAACTTTTAAACCATGACTATCGTGACCAAAAGTTATCGTATTTAAGATACTGCTTCTTTCAACTGTTCTGTATTCTACTTGATAGTTACTGTATTGATATACATAAGCCAAATCAAGCGATAAATTATTAGTAACTTGATAAGTTGAACCTAAAGTAAGATCTACCCTTATTACATAAGAATCTTCAGTATAAGTTATGTCAGTCGGGTTCATGTTGATAGTATCGGTTACATAAGAGAGTTTGTTCGCACTTGTTGATATTCTAGTAGTATCGCCTTTAACTCCCTGCCAACCGTAACCTACTTGTCCGCCGATCAAAAACTGTAGTCCTTTTATAGATTCAAACGGAGTGGCGATGTACTCACCGCCGCCGCCAAAACCGACTTCACTATTTCTGTCGGGATTACTCCAAGCATATAAATAAATTTTTGCTACTTCTGATTTATCGCTTTTTCTTGAAGAAGCCAAACCTATTCTTAAATCTATCTCAGAACCGCCTTCTCCTACAATCTCTTTTGCAGGTTGAGCACTTAAAACTTTTATGTCACTCGTAGAAAAAGTTGTTCTGGAAATCCCGATATAAACATTACTATTTTTATCACTATTATCTATATTTTTAGATTCCTCTAATTTATGTTTAGTAAAAAAAGGTGTATTATCAATTGCTTGAGCATTAACCGCCAAAGCTATTATTGCTATGATAGATAGTTTTTTCATAATCTTTTATCCTTTAAACCTATACCTTATAGAAGCAACGGCTTTGTCGTAGTCGTAGTCTAGCAGAGCATCTTTCATGCTGTAAGTTTTGTATCTCACATCCAAAATGATACTCTCACTCAGTGCATAGTCCATCCCTGCACCATACCCAAAACCATACGCCGCATCACTCTCTATATACTGCCCCGCTCCAGCTACCAGTGCAAATACCGAGAAATTTTTAAAAGGAGAGTAACCGCCTTTTAAGTCAACTTCTATAGTAGAGACACCGCTTTTGTCATTTGAAGACCCGGCTTCTATACTGCCGTAACTGTACTCACTATGAAAACCCATGATAAATCCGCTGTCATAAATCTTATCTCCGCCAAATCCAAACACCGCTTCTGTCATACTCTTATTTTCTATAGAAGAACTCGCAGCACCGATATACACCGTGCTTCTTAGCTCATCCGCAGCCAAAGTTGAAGCCGCTATAGCAGCGGCTAGAAGTAAGCTTGGTAGTTTTTTCATTTTTTGCCTTTTTTATATTTATTTTTTACATACCCAAGGGCTTTCTTTGCAAAGTATGTCTAAATTTTTTTGAGCTCCTTCATTTCCTTGCTTTGCAGAAATATGCCAATGTTCATAAGCTTTAAATTTATCCATTGCAATGCCTTCACCAATAAAATAATTAACTCCTAAATTAGAATTTGCCAAATCATAATTTGGATTATACTTTATTGCTTTTTTAAACATATCAACAGCTTTTTTATATTCATTATTTCTATTATATATAATCCCTGCATTAGAATATGAAAAAGCTATTTGTTCATTGAAAAACTCTTTATCAGTTTGTTGATACTTATCTGGAATTAGCTTACATTCTTCTTCATTCCTTTCATAAAACTCACATCGCAATAAAGAATTTTTTGTAATTTTTTTACTCATCTCTAATAGCATATCTGCTGATTTTATACATTGCTGAGGGTCTTGGCCTATTGAACAAGCTATAAATTGCACATATGTTGGATTTGATGCAGCCTCCACAAAACTCGCCGTACAAAAAGTAGCCAATGCTACACTTATCCATTTTTTCATTTATTTTTTCCTTTTATTTTTTTATTCTTAATTATTTCATTCTAAGGAGTCGAAAGCCTACATTGTACATAGGGTCGTCCGGCGTAAAGCCGTAGTCACGATACGCCGAACGGGTGCCGTCCGCAAGACTGAACCAGCTGCCGCCCCGATTGGAGTATCTACCGCAATCTTGCCTTGAGTTATAATCCGATTTCCAGCAGCTGCCTGTCCATTCCCAGACATTTCCACTCATATCATAAAGACCAAAGGCATTTGGCTTTTTAGATTTGACCGGTTTAGGAGAGTCTGTACCATAGACTGCTATGGAGTTTACACAACTCTCACTATTTCCGCAGTACCATTTGGTCGTCGTCCCCGCTCTCGCGGCGTACTCCCACTCTTCCTCCGTCGGGAGGCGGTATTTGTTGCCGCCCTCTTTTTGGTTAAGACGGCTGATAAACTTTTGTGCATCATCCCAGCTTACCGTTTCTACGGGCATATTTGGGTTACCTGTTTTAAATTTGGCAGGATTATCGCCCATTATCTCATACCATTGTCCTTGGGTTACTTCGGTTTCACTCATGTAAAAACTTGCAACAGTGACAGAATGGGCAGGGGTTTCATCTTTCCTTACACTCCCTGTGCGACTGCTTACGCATTCATCATATTCATTTGGGGCTGTAAAAGGTTTATCTTTGGGGCAGTTTGCGATACTCGATACAACCGTTCCCATCATAAAGCTTCCTGAGGGTATCTCTTTGAAGACCATACCGATAGAGTTGGTATAGTCCGTAGCAAACAAAAAACTAGAAGCGACGAAAGTTGAGAGAATAATTTTTTTCATTTACTCTCTCCTTTTGATTTTTTATAACATTCTATAGCATTTATTACTTTTTCTTTTACTAATGGAATATTTTTTTCTGTCTTATAAATACTCCATTGACCATATACTGCATAAAATATTACTGCAGTTAAAATAAACATAACAGCTACTTTTGTATATTGCATTACCTTATCTAGTATATTTTGCGTATTTGATATTATAAGTTGCATATATGTTATTATCATAGCACTTACTGCTATTGTTAGCGTTATTATAGATAATATATCACGCCAATCAGTCAGCATTGAAACTTCCGTAGAAGCCAAATGCTCCAATATGTGTTCATAATACGCTAATTGTGTATCATTTTGAACTTTTATATTTTCTATTTCCAATAAACTCATTTACTTACCTCCTTTTTTTAAATCAGCTAGAAGTCTACCCCCCCCCTTATTAGAAAATGCTTAAGAAAAATAAGATTTTTCAACCAAAACCAGCCAATGCTATCGGTCATCAAAACGCAACTTTTTTGGGAAAAGCTGAATTGTTAGCTGAAAATAAACACTTTAACCTTGAACATCTATATAAAATTTCTGTTGTTCTTGAAGTAGATATCTCCGAGTTTTTTAAAAAACCATAAAAGAAACATTTGAGCTTTTAGCTATAATAGCAAAAAAATAAAAAGTGGCATAAATGGGCAATAAACTTCATATCGTATCTTTGGGATGCACAAAAAATCTAGTCGACACGGAAGTTATGATGGGCAAACTTCAAAACTTCACGCTTACCGACAACCAAGAAGAGGCGGATGTTATCATCGTAAACACATGTGGATTCATTGATGCGGCAAAACAGGAATCTATAAACACTGTTTTAAATCTTCATGACACTAGAAAAGAAGACTCTGTTTTAGTCATGGCAGGATGTCTGAGTGAGAGGTACAAAGAGGAGTTGGCCAAAGATATGCCTGAGGTTGATATCTTTACGGGTGTGGGCGACTATGACAAGATAGATGAGCTTTTGGTGGAGAAAAAGAGCAGATTTTCTGAAGCCGTTTATCTCATCGACGGAGCAGAAAGAGTTGTAACGGGTTCTACTTATCATGCTTACATAAAACTCTCTGAAGGGTGTAACCAAACTTGCAGTTTCTGTGCAATCCCCTCTTTTAAAGGCAAGCTAAACTCAAGAACTCTTGACTCCATAGCCAAAGAAGTTGAGGGACTTGTCGCAAAAGGTTACTGGGATTTTTCATTTGTATCGCAAGACAGCTCTTCGTTTTTACGAGACCAAAATGTAAAAGACGGGCTTAGCCTTTTAATCCAAAGAATAGAACTTATTGAGGGTGTCAAAAGTGCGAGAATCCTCTATCTTTACCCATCAACGACTACTATCGCACTGCTAAAAAACATAGCAAAAAGCAATATTTTTCACAACTATTTTGATATGCCGATTCAGCACATTAACGATGATATGTTAAAACTGATGAAGAGAGGTTTCGGTAAAAAGCAGACGCTTGAACTTTTAGAGTTTATGAGAGCGCTTCCTAACTCTTTTGTGCGAACCAGTTTTATTGTCGGACATCCGCAGGAGAGCCAAGAGATGTTTGACGAAATGTGTGAATTTGCCGCAAATTTCGGATTTGACCGCATAAATGTATTTGCATATTCAGATGAAGAGACAACTCCTGCGCATGAGATGAGCGAGAAAATTCCAGCAAAAGTTATCAATAAAAGAGCCGAGATTTTAGGCAAAATTGCCTCTAAATGTATGGAAAAATCACTTAAAAATGAGATAGGAAAAGAAGTCAAAATCGTAATTGACGGCGAGAGCGAAGAGCATGAGTATCTTTTAAGCGCAAAAGAGCTTATCTGGGCGCCTGAAATTGACGGCGAGATCTATGTAAATGACAGAACAAGCGATAAAGAACTTGAATTTG
>CAIUZU010000043.1 GCA_903903705.1 uncultured Helicobacteraceae bacterium | reverse complement strand
TTGCTGTTTAAAAAAATATATTGTTCATTCCTGGCATTTTCGCTCCAATTTCCAGAGCCTTCAATTATATAAAAACTCTTAGTGCTATTCAAATTCAGGAAAATGCAAAAAGTTATAAAGATCAGGTTTTTAAGATTTTAGATCCATCCAAAACAGAGGTTGTCTTTAACTCAGAGTGGATAAATCCGCTTGGAGCATCAGGAATGCTAACGCTTACAACGACTTTTAATGTTGCAAGGATGCTAGAGAGAGATGATTTTGACAAAAGATACAAAAGCGGAACATCCATCTCAATAAGTGAGTTTATCTATCCGCTTCTTCAGGGCTATGATAGCGTTCATCTTAAAAGTGATATTGAAATAGGCGGAACGGATCAAAAATTTAACCTTCTTATGGGGCGACATCTTCAAAGAGCGTATGAGATAGGAAAAGAGCAGGCAGTTTTAATGATGCCTATTTTAGAGGGTCTTGACGGCGTGCAAAAGATGAGTAAATCTCTAAATAACTATATCGGCGTAGCAGATGAGCCAAACGATATGTTTGGAAAAGTACTAAGCGTTTCTGATGAGTTGATGTGGAGATACTATGAGCTGCTTAGTGCAAAAACGCTTGGTGAGATAGAAGTTCTAAAAGAGGGCGTAGCAAACGGTTCTTTGCATCCTAAAAGCGTTAAAGAAGATTTGGCTTTGGAAATAACTGCAAGATTTCACTCTTCTGAGGCTGCAAAAAATGCAAAAGATGAATTTGACAGAGTACACTCAAATAATCAGATTCCAACAGATATAGATGAATTTAGCTGTGATGGAGATATCTGGATAGCAAAAGCGCTTGTGGATTGCAATTTAACACCGTCAACTTCTCAGGCAAGAAGAGATATTAAGCAAGGTGCTGTTAAAATGAACCAAGAAAAAGTAAGCGACGAACAGTTGCAGCTATCTAGCGGGGAGTATGTACTTCAAGTTGGAAGAAGAAAATTTGCGAAGCTAAAGGTGAACTAATGAGTATGAAAGCACTAAAAATCGGTAAATATATTATAGAAAAACCTATAGTTCAAGGCGGAATGGGTGTCGGTATAAGTTGGGATCAGTTAGCTGGCAATGTTTCAAAAGAGGGTGGTTTAGGCGTTATCAGTGCAGTGGGTACGGGTTATTATAAAAATAAACATTATGCCTCAAAACTAGTTGCAGGAAGACCGCTTGATACTCTTGGATTTTACTCAAAAGAGGGTTTTGACGCAATTATAAAGAGTGCTAGAGCTATATGCGGCGATAAACCGCTTGCCGCAAATATTTTATATGCCATCAATGATTATGAGAGAGTCGTAAAAGATGCTTGTGAGAGCGGAATAGACATCATCATTACAGGTGCAGGACTTCCGACAAATATGCCTGAGTTTACGGAGGGTTATCCGGATGTTGCACTTGTTCCTATCGTTTCGTCCGCAAAAGCGCTTAAAATCATCTGCAAAAGATGGCAAAAAAGATACAACAGACTTCCGGATGCGGTAGTTTTAGAGGGTCCAAAAAGTGGAGGACATCAAGGTTTTACGTACGAGCAGTGCTCTATGGAAGAGAATCAGTTGGAAAACTTGGTTAAGCCTGTTGTTGAGGAAGCTGCACTTTGGGGGGATATTCCGGTAATTGCCGCAGGCGGTATTTGGGATAAAAACGATATTGAGCAGATGTTCTCTCTAGGTGCACAAGGCGTGCAAATGGGAACTCGCTTCATAGCAACACATGAGTGCGACGCGCATCAAAACTTTAAAAATGTTCTCTTAGAGTGTAAAAAAGAGGATATTCAACTCTTCTCATCTCCTGTAGGGTATCCTGCTCAAGGGGTAAGAACGAACCTAACAAAGCTTGTTGAGAAGAGAGAAGGTCCTGCCATTAAGTGTATCTCCAACTGTGTTGCTCCATGCAATCGTGGAGAAGAGGCAAAAGAGGTCGGTTACTGTATAGCAGACAGATTAAGTGATGCCTATGAGGGCAATCTTGAAACTGGTCTTTTCTTCTCAGGAACAAACGGATACAGAGTCGATGAAATAATTTCAGTAAAAGAGTTGATGAACAAACTTACGCAGGGCGAATAATCAAGTAATGATTCGTTTTTTTTTACTTCTTTTTATTTTATTAACTTCGCTTTATGCTTCAAATAGCGGTGAAATTTTAAAACGAGCTGACTCGTACATGGTTTCAGGGAGTCAGAGCAATCAGTTTCGTGCTTACAATGATTATAAAAATCTCTATCTTCGTGCTATGGTAGAGAATGATTCCAATTTAAAACTTCAATCTCTAAAGGGAATAGTAAAGAGCGGAACGGCTTTGAGCATAGATATCTCTAAATACTCCAGAGAGCTTCAAGGACTATCTTCAAAAAGCGGCTATATCCCACCGGAACCCAAACCTGAAATTATGCTAAAACAACAAAATATAAAAGAAGATGTGCATGTAGAACCGTTATATAAGCTAGAATCGGTTCAATGGAATGAGGATAGCCTTATTTTGACACTTGATAAAGAGATAAGTGACAAACAGATTAACTATTTTACTCTTCACGACAAAGCTAAAAAAAAATATGTTTATGTTTTTGATATTAAAACATCAATGTTGATGAAAGCACATAATCTAAACAGAGCAAAAGTTGATAGAATAAAGTTATCTCAACATGATCCAAATACTCTTAGATTGGTGGTTGAAAATAGTTCTGAAATAAATCTATCTCATGAGATAAACTCTAAAATGCTAGAGATAATTTTTGAATCAAAATCACAAAGAACACCAGAAATAACACAAAAAGTAGTTCAGTCTAGTAAAAAAAAGATGGATAAAGTCATTGTTATAGATCCGGGGCATGGCGGTGAAGATCCCGG
>CAIUZU010000042.1 GCA_903903705.1 uncultured Helicobacteraceae bacterium | reverse complement strand
GTATCATCCGGAAGTTCAGCACTCAGAAGAGGGTTATTTGATGCTTCGCAACTTTGCAAGAAATATCTGCGGAGTGACAGAAAAGTGGAAAATGGAACACTTTTTAAAAGAGCAGATTAAGATTATCCGTGAAAAAGTCGGAAGC
This sequence comes from uncultured Helicobacteraceae bacterium, assembly GCA_903903705.1. Classification (GTDB taxonomy): domain Bacteria; phylum Campylobacterota; class Campylobacteria; order Campylobacterales; family Sulfurimonadaceae; genus Sulfurimonas. The sequence goes on along the minus strand of CAIUZU010000042.1, from coordinate 2,324 downwards.
GGAAAAGTTCTTTGCGGATTAAGCGGAGGAGTTGACAGTTCGGTTGTTGCCGCTATGCTTTATGAGGCTATCGGTGAGCAGCTTGTGCCTGTTTTTGTAGATAACGGGCTTTTACGTAAAGGCGAGAGAGAGCAGGTTGAAGAGGTGTTTAAAATCAACCTCAAAGTGCCTCTTGTCGTCGTTGACGCAAGAGAGAGTTTCTTAAGCAAACTAGCAGGTGTAAGCGATCCTGAGACAAAACGAAAAATTATCGGGCATACATTTATAGAAGAGTTTGAAAAAGAGGCTAAAAAGCATGACGGTATCAAGTTTTTAGCTCAAGGCACGCTTTACCCTGATGTTATAGAGTCTATTTCAGTTAATGGACCTTCAGAAGTTATAAAATCGCACCATAATGTCGGCGGATTGCCTGACTGGATGGATTTTCAGCTGATAGAACCTCTTCGTGAACTATTTAAAGATGAAGTTCGTAAAATCGGCTTAGAGCTTGGACTTCCCGAGTCTATGATTAACCGTCATCCATTTCCTGGACCGGGGCTTGCGATTAGAATTATGGGCGATGTAAATCAAGCGGACTTAGATCTCCTTCGTGAAGCTGATGTTATTTTGTTGGATGAATTAAAAGCAAGCGGATACTATGCAAAAACTTGGCAGGCATTTGTCGTTTTACTAAATGTAAAATCGGTAGGCGTAATGGGCGATAACAGAACTTATGACAATACGGTCTGTGTCAGAGTTGTCGAAGCAGTTGATGGAATGACGGCAACTTTCGCACATCTTCCGCATGATCTGCTAGAGAGAATTTCTAGAAGAATAATTAATGAAGTAGATGGAATCAATCGTGTAGTTTACGATATAAGTTCAAAGCCGCCTGCTACGATAGAATGGGAGTAAGACAACTGATTATGCCAAAGAGTATCTATCTGTTTGCTACTTCAAAGAGCAAACATGCAACAAATGTAAAATCTTTAGACGTAAGGTATTTAAAACCTGATATCGATTTTTCCAAATATGAGTATTTGATTATTACGTCAAAACAGACCGTAAAAGCGTTAGAGCAATATGATAAAAAAGATTTTATAGAGATTCCTGCTCTATGCGTGTCGGTTAAAACGGCAGTTGCTTATGAGGAGTTCGGCGGTAATGTTTTGTGTAGCGGTGACGGTTATGGCGATAATCTTATAAAAAACATAAAAGAGTTTTCAAAAGAGACAAAATGGCTCTATCTAAGAGCAGAATTGATAGCTTCCGACTTTGTTCAAAAAAGCAGAGATGATGGGTATGACATAGACGAAGAGATACTCTATGTAAGTGAGTGTTCACAAGAGATCTTAGATGTGAGGATAGATGATGATTCTACTCTTATTTTTACCTCTCCATCCTCAATAGAGTGCTTTTTGAAAAACAACTCTATACATCCGGATGCTAAAATTATAGTTATTGGTAAAACAACAGCAAATCTTTTACCTCAGGGTGTACAATATATAGTAAGCGAAAGTACGTCAATAGAGAGTTGTATTGAACTGGCTCTAAAAATAAAAGAGTAATTTACAAATAAAATCAAGAAATGTTTTGTATAATAGTAGTAACAGTCTGGGTGGTTCGACATATCGCACCATGAGGGTTCTACATTTTCACATAGCGGACTAGTAGGGTTTTCATGTGCCGGTGCTATCGTTTGAGATATGTTAACTCTGTCGAGATAATGCCGCCGTTAGAAAATTCTCTCTTCGCCCAAATACGGCTTTTTAGAACCAAGCCAAATGCGAGACGGCTACTCGGGCTGTTTTTACAAAAATATCTCTTTAGTCTATTCTTGATATATTGAGTAGATATTTTTTAACTAATTTACGGAGTGTTAATGAAAATTTTAATTTTAGGCAGCGGCGGCAGAGAGTATTCAATCGCTCTTGCTATTTTAAACGAAAAAAATGGGCATGAGCTTTTTTTTATGCCGGGAAATGGTGCAACCGGTAGTTTAGGGATAAACCTAAATATAAAAGATTATAACGAACTGGCACAGTTTGCTAAAGATAACGATATAGAATTGACTATCGTAGGACCTGAAGCTCCGCTAGTGGAAGGTGTTGTTGATATTTTTAAAGAACATGGACTTACTATTTTTGGACCAAGCAAGAAAGCGGCACAGCTAGAGGGTTCAAAAGTTTATATGAAAAACTTTTTAGCAAAATATGATATTCCTACTGCTCGCTATATAGAGACATCCTCAATAGAAGACGCATTTAAATTTACGGATAAACTCACGGCCCCTATAGTCGTAAAAGCTGACGGCTTGTGCGGAGGCAAAGGTGTTATTATTGCCC